>DOVA01000109.1 GCA_003520315.1 Rikenellaceae bacterium
AAGTCATGGTGTTGCTTTGGATTCCATTTCAGTTATTATGGGAAGAGGAGGTCTGTTGAAACGTGTAAAATCAGGAGTCTATGAGGTCAATGATGCTATGCTTGAAGATTTAAAGAAAGGAGGTGGTGAACACGCAAGCAATCTTGGGGCAATTATTGCCGCAGATATTGCAGGTTCTATTCCAAATTGTAAAGCTTATATTGCTGATCCTGTTGTTGTAGATGAATTAATGCCAATAGCTCGAATTGCTGGTCATCCACTTTTTGAAAGAGTTTCAATATTTCATGCTCTTAATCACAAGGCAATTGGAAGAAAACATGCTTCTTCTCTAAACAGACGATACGAGGATCTCAATCTGATAATTGCTCATCTTGGAGGAGGTGTTTCAGTTGGGGCACATAGAAAAGGGGAAGTTATAGAGGTTAATAATGCCTTGAATGGCGAGGGTCCATTTTCGCCAGAAAGATCTGGTACATTACCCGCTTTACCTCTTGCAGAACTTTGTTTTTCGGGTAAATATAATCTTTCGGAGGTGTCCGATATGATTGTTGGTAAAGGTGGAATGGTGGCTCATCTTGGCACAAATTCTTTCAATCTTATAGAGAAAATGGTTCAAGAAGGTAATGAGAAAGCAATTCTTCTTAGTGATGCTTTTGTATTTAATGTTGGTAAGGCAATAGGTGCATGTGCCGCAGTTTTGAAAGGAGAGGTAGATGCTATTCTTCTTACAGGAGGAATTGCTAATAATCTCAGATTAATGTCTCAAATTGAAGAAATGGTTAACTTCATCGCACCTGTCAAGGTTTATCCTGGTGAAGACGAGATGTATGCATTGGCAGAAAATGGATATTTTGTGCTTTCCGGAAAAACAAAGTCTTTGACTTACAGTTAATCGACATCATTATTTTTCTTTGTTTGTGAAATGAGAAGCAGAGATCTTGTTGTAATAGGTGGAGGAGCTGCGGGAATGCTTGCTGCTGCTTCTGCTGGTAGTAACGGGATCTCTGTTCTTTTACTTGAAAAGATGGATAGGACTCGAAGGAAAGTTCGTATAACAGGTAAGGGAAGGTGTAATATTACTAATACTAAACCGTGGCAGGAATTTTCTGTTCATATCCATCCTAATCCTAATTTTTTAAAACCATCTTTTTTTTCTTTTTCAAATATAGATACTATTAATTTTTTTGAAAAATTAGGGTTGCATTGTGTTGTTGAAAGGGGGGACAGGTTGTTTCCTGCTTCTGGTGTTGCCTCTGATGTTGTTGACACATTGATGAAACACCTTGACAGTTTAGGGGTTGAAGTTATTTGCAATGCTAAAGTAAGAAATATTATTCATCAGGATGATCGTGTAAAAGGAGTCATTTACGAAAAAGGCAACACACTTTATACAGAGAATGCTGAAACAGTTATTGTAGCTACAGGCGGTCTGTCATATCCCTTAACGGGATCAACAGGTGATGGATATAAATTTGCAAATGATCTTGGAATTAAAGTTAATAAATGCTTTCCATCACTTACTGCCTTAAAACCGGATTTTGATTATACACTTCTGAAGTGGCTAATTTTAAAAAATGTATCACTTTCACTTTTTGTAAATGGGCAATTAGTGCAGGAAGAGATGGGAGAGCTTGAGTTTACAGACAACGGAATTGAAGGATCAATAGGTTTTAAAGTGAGCAGAAAAGCAGTTCAGTCACTGATAAACCATAACAAAGTATATCTGGTTCTTGACCTGAAGCCTGCTTTAAATCGGTCATTATTAATAGACAGGCTGACTAAAGATTTTAATTCAGAAAAGTCTATTAGCAAAGTACTAAGGAATTATATGCCTGGCCAGTTAATAGAAACATTTATTTCTTCTAATCCAAATAAGTTAATATCAGATGGCGATTCCATTGAAAATAAAATAAATTCGATTGCTTCAAAAATGAAGGGTTGGCAGATGAATATTATAGGATATACCTCATACGAGAGGGCAGTTGTTACAGCAGGAGGAGTGTCTCTTAATGAAATTATTGCCAAAAAACTATCTTCAAAGAGGTATCCAAATCTTTTTTTTGCAGGAGAGGTTCTTGACCTGGATGGAGATTCTGGTGGTTATAATTTTCAGATTGCATTTTCGACTGGATATGCTGCAGGGCGAGAGGCTGCTTATCTGATAAAGAAAGAAAGAGGAGGAAGCTTAGAGTAAGTTATCGATATCTCTTCTGATATCGATATTTCATTCATTCCCCCAAGTTCTATAAAAATCAAGTCCCCACTTTTGAGAGTGCAATATCTGGTAATTCTTTCTATTGCAAGGTCAACCTTACATAAAATATCATCTCCAATTGGGAAAACAAACTGATTACCACCAAATTTAAATACTATTTCTCCTGATAATTTATGTTTGTCTATAAAATTTTCGCAAGTATATGCTGAATAATCGAGGGAGAGAGCTATACCTGAGGAAAGTAAAGTGGTGTTTTCTATAAGATTAAGCGGATAAAGAACGCAACCCACTCCTGTCTCATTATAGTATCTTTCAGCATAATTCAAACTGACACATTTTGCGGACTTGTTGATTTTTACAATAAATGACGGAGAAACATAAAGTCTTTCTACAATATCAGGAACGAAAAAGTCCTTTGATCCTTTTACAAGAGTATTGTCAGTCTTGAAATAAAATCCCGAGTTATTAACTGAAAATACTACAATATTCATTGAGGATTATTACTTTTTTCAAATTTGATTTTAAGTTCAGTAATAACTTGCTTGGTATCAAGTGTGAAATCTCCGTTCATCATCCACGAATAGTAGCTTGGATCGGATTTGAATATAGATTCAACGCTTTTACCCCGATATTTTCCAAAGTTGAATGTGGGTACATCATTGTCATTAAGAATAATTCTACCTGCGTAGTCAAGAGATTTTGATTTTGTTGAAAATTCAGACAAGAAATCGATATCGTTTATTAAAGTATCAGAATATCTTTCAAGTTGGGCTTCAAGAACTTCAAGAGTGGCAATAGTGTCGGCCTCTGCAGAATGAGCATTTTCGAGATCCTTATTGCAGTAAAATTTGTAGGCAGCACTTAATGTTCTTTGTTCCATTTTATGGAAAATTGTTTGTACATCAACGAGTTTTCTTTTTCTAAAATCAAAAGCAACTCCGGCTCTCAAAAATTCTTCAGCGAGGATTGGGATGTCAAATTTGGAGGAATTATAACCGGCAAAATCGCATCCAGATATAAATTTTGCAAGACTTTTAGCTATTTCTTTGAAAGTAGGGCAGTCAGCTACATCTGCATTAGTAATGCCATGTATTTTTTGAGCCTCTGGCGATATTGGAATTGTAGGATTAATACGTCTTGTTTTAACTTCTCTGTCGCCATTGG
>DOVA01000188.1 GCA_003520315.1 Rikenellaceae bacterium
CAGATCCACGATAAATATTAAGACCGGCAACCATTCCCTCAATTTTATTAATAATATTTGTCTGCATTTTGGTGTTGAGAACATTTTGAGTTACTATGGCAAATGAACCGGTTGCCCTCTCTCTCGAAATTGTCTGATAGCCGGTAACTACTACATCATCCAACTGTTTTTCTTCAAATGGCATTACGACAGAAATATTGTTATCATCACCAATTTTAACTTCAGTAGCTTTTAATCCGAAAAAAGAAAAAAGCAAGACAGCATCATTTGCATACTCATTGGGGATGTTGATTTCAAACTTTCCCTTTGCATCTGTATAAGTGCCAATTTTTTTGTTGTTTTGAAGTATTACATATGCACCCGCTACAGGTTCTCGGTTTTCATCCAGAACTGTACCTGTGATTTTTTTCCCGTTTTCAGTTACATTCTGCTGGTTTAGTGCCCTTTCAGAAGTTGCCAAAGGTGTTAGAACAATTTGTCTTCCACTTGTCTTATAGGAAATTTTAGCAATTCGGCACAATCTGTCGAGGAGGGAAAAAAAATCTTCAGAATTGGCCGTAATGGAGATCTTTTGGTTTACATCTATTGTCGAGGGAGAATAGATAAATGTAAAATCGGACTTTTTTTCAAGTTCATTTAAGATACTTTTCAAAGGGAGATTTTCTCCTTTGAAGGTAATTCCGACATTTTGGGAAAATAATGTGGCTGAAACCAATAAAGTCAGAATAAACAGACATAATTTTCGCATACAAATTTTGTTTAAGTTTATTTGACAGTAGATACACCAAAATCTGTATACCCCCTAAATAATATTAATTAATTGAATTTAGATATATAGGCTATACTGTCAACAATTTTGTAGTTGATAAGTGAGATTTGATTCATAAGTCCAAAAACTTGAGATATAGATTCTTCGTGGAATTTGGCAGTAAGTTTTTTTGAATAGACACTTTCGTCTTCTACAATAATTTTTTGTCCATACCAACGCTCCATTTTTTTAAACACCTCTTCGAGAGGAGCCTCGTCAAAAATAAGCCAACCGTTTTTCCAGCCTATTGTTGGAGCAATTTCCTGTGGGATATTGCGTAATAATGTATTATCGATAAGGTTTATTGTGATTTTTTCGTTGGGCTGTACCGAATAGATTTTTTTACCATCAGCATTGTTAATATTCACTTTGCCGCTGAGAAGAAGTAAGGATACTTTCTTGTCGTCATCGTAGGAGGATAGGTTGAATTCAGTGCCAACAACTTTTATTGTTAGCCCTGAGCGGAGCCTGACATTCATTGGTTTTTGCGAGTCAGGAATGACCTCAAAATAACCTTCACCCGAAAAATCCAACTCTCTTGACTTGCCGTTGAATTTTCCTGGGAATGAAATCCTACTGCCAGAATTAAGCCAGACAGCACTTCCGTCAGGAAGGTAAACCTTGCCTTTTACTCCGTATGGTGTTGAATACTCATATCGAGGTCCTGCTTGGGTAAGCATGTAAGAAATATCTTCCTTGTATGATTCTATTTTTCTTTGCATACTTATGAACAGCGAAGAGATTAGAATCACAACTGCAGCAGCTGCTGCTGCAATCCACCATGAAGGCAGGTGTCTCTTTTTTTCTCTCTTTATCATTTTCATAAAATGAACCACTTCTTTGTCGGAAAGAGGATCATTTTTAGTTTTGGAAAGAGTCCATGCATGCTTTAGGTCGGCAAAGAATTTTGCATTCTTATCACTCTCTTCAATCCATTGCAACAATTGCTCTTTTTCTTTCTCGTTTGCCGTGCCAGATAGATATTTTATTATAATTTTATCCATAATATTAATTACACCAAATTATTAATTTCACCTGAAAAAGTTATTAAAAAATAAAAGAATCAGGGGCAAGTATTTTTTCAAAGCTTTTCTAAATAAAGCAAGTGCCTTACTGAGTCTGTACTCTACCGTTTTGACAGATATGCCCAGCTTTTCGGCAATTTGAGGGTAGGTCATCTCCATTTCTCTGCTCATTATGTAAACCTCCCGGATTTTCTGAGACATGGAATCAATAGTTGTATTAATTGCAATGTTTATATCATTGAATGTAAGTAAGTCACACGGCTCTTGTGAGAGTGACTTTTCATTGATTTTATCGTCTATGCAAATAGCCTTTCCGGCTCTTTTGGACTCTCTTATTTTGTTTCTTATAGCGTTGTATGCCAGATTTCTGACAGAAGTAAGAAGATAATATTCAGGATTGCCGGATTCAATATGAATACTTTGACGTTTTTCCCAAAGGTTAATGAAAGCTTCTTGCACAATCTCTTTAGACTTTTCGATGTCTACAATGTATTGATTACAATAGTACAAAGCTTTACGGTAGCTCTGCCGGTAAAGAGCTTCAAACTCTTTTTCGGAGAGCAAGCCTCCACCTGTCGGAGTTTGTTGTAAATCACTTGTAATCAATTATTTAATTTTTATTTGGATTTTAAATTATAAATTTATATGCCTGTTATTTAGCCATTTACGACAAACTCCGACAGGTTGGGGCCGGTGGTGGTCAGATCTTGCGACGTAAAGTTATTAAAAAACACCTGGTCTTGCACCTGTCAGAGTTTGTCGTAAACTATTAATTAACAAGTGTTTAATTTTGGAGATTTTCAAAGTCTAATTTTTAAAACATTAATTATGACCCATTTACAACAAACTCCGACAGGTGCGACAGGTGATTGGTTTTTTTATTAAATTTAACAGATAATTTTTTAACCCAACCTAAACGCCAAATCTATGACAAAACGATTATTTCTCTTTTTGTCGTCAATGTTGTTTATTATAAACACTACATTGGCGCAAGTAAATGTCAGTGGTACAGTCACTGACGCGTCAGATGGTACAGGAATTCCATATGCCACTGTTATGGTAAAAGGTACATCTATTGCAACAATGGCAGACATAAAAGGTGCTTATTCGCTTAACAAAGTGCCTTCTAATGCAATTCTTGTTTTTTCTTCAATTGGCTATCAAACAATTGAAATTCCTGTCGAAGGCAGGTCTATTGTAAATGCAGTTATGTCTCAACAGGCAGTTGGTCTTGATGAGGTAATGGTAGTTGCTTATGGCAGCGTCAAAAAGGGTTCTTATTCAGGATCTGCCACAATGATCAAGGGAGATGCCATAAAAGACATTCCGGTAATGACTTTTGAACAAGCTATTACAGGAGCAGTACCAGGTGTGTCAATAGCTCAAACTTCAGGTCAACCCGGAGGTCTTCCCGAGATAAGAATTCGTGGATTCAGCTCCTTTAATGCCGGTAATGATCCTCTATATGTAATAGATGGTATTCCTGCAACAAGCGGAGACCTTTCATCTGCAAATATTTGGTCAAGTACAATGAATTACCTGAATCCGAGTGATATTGAAACTATTACAATTCTCAAGGATGCTGCGGCTGCATCTTTGTATGGTTCCAGAGCGGCAAATGGTGTAATCTTAATAACTACCAAAAAAGGACAAGTTGGTAAGATTGTCTCTACATTTAAAGCCAGTGCCGGAGTGTCATATTTTGCTTATAACAATTATCCACTTGCAAATGACCAGGAAGCAGAGATGCTGCATAGAGAAGCATGGACAAATTATGCAAATGACAATCCAAGTTCATGGGCAAGTTATGGATCTATTTCAGCTTATGTTAACACTAAAGTAGAACAATATTATCCTGCAAAAAAAGAGGGATATCAATATGTCGATTGGGAGGACGTTCTTTTTCGTAATGCCATTTCTCAGAACTATGAATACAGCATTTCAGGGGGTGGACCATTCTCCAAAACTTATGCATCAGTCGGATATAATGAACAACAAGGTGTAAATGTGATGGAAAATTTGAAAAGAATTTCTGCAACAATCAATGCTGAAGCCCAAGCCAGTAAACACATCAAAGTAGGAGGATCATTCCAATTTTCCAGCACTAATCAAAAAGGTAATCAGGACGGAGCCGCAAAAGACAATCCATTCTATTTGTGGAAAGTTATTCTTACTTCTCGCTGGCCATATAAAGATCCGGATGGAAATTACTGGATGGGGACATATAATGGTTCATACAGAAACCCTGTTCCTAACTTTGACAAGCAAATTGCCAATACAAAACAAGGTAGAACAATGCTCAAAGGATTTGTTGAAGCAGAAATTCTTCCGGAGCTTAAGGCGAAGACAATTCTAAGTTATGATTATACCAGAATTGATGATAGATTTGGATGGATGATGGGTCATCCAAATGGGACAGCATACGGCAATGGATATATTGGAGACCGTTATAGAAGAGTGGAGAAACTTGTTAGTTCTTCAACCCTAAACTACGATAAAATGTTTTTGGACAAACATCATGTTTCAGCTATGCTTGGTTGGGAGGCAGAAGATGATTCCCAACAATATACTAACTTGTCTAAATCGGACTTTGCCAACTATGCAATGCAATCTACATATCTTGCAGCAACACTAAAGGAAGGAGGCACATATAACGACAAGTCCACTCTACTTTCGTTAATCAGTAATCTTAACTATGATTTCAATAATAAGTATTTTGTTACAGGCACATTTCGTCGAGATGGTTCCTCAAGACTAAGTCCTGAAAAAAGATGGGGAAATTTCTGGTCTGTTTCAGGTTCTTGGAAACTTTCTAACGAGGAATTTATGAAAGGAGTCAAATGGGCAGATAATCTCAGATTACGAGCATCTTACGGCACAAGTGGAACTTTGCCTTCAGATCTTTATGGCTACATGTCATTATTCTCTTATGAGACATATGGTGATGGAAATGCAGCTTTCCCAAGCAATCTTGCAAATTATGATCTGACGTGGGAGAAAAATTACAATTGGAATGTGGCAGTTGAATACGATTTCTTGAACAGATTTGGCATAATTGCAGAATATTATGAAAGAAAAACAAAAGATTTGCTTCTGGATGCATCTGTTCCTACGACAACTGGTTTCCAGACTGCATTGAGAAATGTCGGATCAATGCAAAATAAGGGAGTTGAACTCTCACTAAGAGCTGATATAATTAAGAAGAAAGATATCAGTTGGGATTTTAATATAAGCTGGAGTAAATATACCAACAAAATTCTTGAAATGTCCGAAAAGGGTGAATCAATTGTAAGCCGTCCTCATGTATGGACTGCCGGATATTCCTTCTATCAGTACTACTCTCGAAAATATCTTGGTGTTGATCCTGAAACAGGATCTCCACTCTATGCAAAAGGAACACTTCTTGAGGATGGAACCTATGATATGACTCCTGTGAACAGAAAACAAGCTTCTTCTATGATTTTGAAAGGTATGAGTGCCATTCCTAAAGGATTTGGTGGATTCAATACAAACTTCAGTTATAAAGATCTTTCCGTATCTATGGCTTGGAGCTATAAATATGGTCATTATGTTTGGGATAACGCTACTGATGACATTGATACAGATGGATACAGCTATCGAAATAATATTGGAAAGGGACAATTAAAAAGGTGGACAGAACCTGGAGACATAACAAATGTGCCTAGACGTATAGCTGACAATGCTTATGGAGGTTATTACGATTCATCACGTTTTTTGAAAAAAGGTGATTATCTAAGATTAAAAAATCTTACAGTATCTTATGATATTTCTAAATTATTAAAGGAAAAGGCGAATGCCAGAGTATATTTGGCTGGTGTCAATCTTCTCACATTTTCTGGGCTCAACTTTGATCCGGAAGTAAGAGATAGCGGTTTTTACGATTTCTCAATGCCTGCGATGAGAACTATTACAATAGGCGTTGAAATTACACTTAAATAAATTCAATATGATTAATATGAAAAAGTTAATTATAAACATTCTTATAGCATTTGCTGCTATTTCATTCACTTCATGTGAAGGATTTCTTGATACAAAACCAACAGATCAAGTTAGTTCCGCTACAGCAATGCTTACATTGACTGATGCCACTAATGCAGTCAACGGACTATATTCTGACATGAAATGGTATGACTATTATGGGTCTTACATGCCTGTTCTTGGAGAGTTAAGAGCAGATGATCTTCAGACCAAAGATTCTGGAGGAGGTTGGGTTGCCGTATATACTTTGGACTACAATTCAGAACAGAGTACATATTTTGATTTATGGAACAAATGTTATGAAGTCATCATGAGAGCCAACACAATCCTTGAGAATTGGGAAGCTATTCCGACTTCAACATCCTCAGATGTGGCAGTAAAAAATGACATCAAAGGACAAGCACTTGCAACTCGCGCTTTAGTATATTTCGATCTTGCAAGAACATATGGTTACCCTTTTACATCTGATAATGGAGCAGCCCTTGGAGCTGTAATTATTACAAAAACCGTTTCTGCTTCTGAGTCAAGACAGCCAAGAAGCACTGTGGCCGAAACTTATGAGCAAGTATTTTCCGATCTTGAAACTGCTTTACCTCTTCTTTCGAGAAGCAAGAATACAGGACATATGAACTACTGGTCTGCGAAACTTCTTCAAGCTCGTGCATATCTTTATACAGCACAGTGGGATAAAGCATTGACAGCAGCTCAGGAAGTCATATCCTCTTCACCATATTCCCTTGTTACCAGAGCCAACTATCTTAATTATTTTAGTCAGGAGGGTGGAGTTGAAACTATTTTTGAGCTTCTTGTAAGAAGAACATCTCATTTGGACGATGATGGAGGCTATGATTCATGGTATTATCCACTTTGGCATGGTCCTGAAATTAATTCTACAGGCAGAATAATTGTAACCCAGTCGTTCATCAACCTCTTAAAAAATAACGTTGAAGACATTAGAAGCCAAGTAATTAAGGATGGATCGACATCTATTATTCCTGATCACAGAGACTGGTTGGGAAAATTCCCCGGGACCGATTATGTGGACGCTAAGATGAATAATCCTTTAGTCATGAGACTTTCTGAAGCATATTTAATTGCTGCAGAAGCTGCTTTGCATGTTAATCCTTCAAGCGCAGCAAGTTATATAAATACTTTACGTCGTAATCGTATATTGAACTACACCGATGTTACAAGTATAACTCTTGATGATATTTTGACAGAAAGACGAAAGGAATTTGTAGGAGAAGGGCACAGATTCTTTGATCTTATGAGAACCGGTAACAGTGTAACAAGAAGTGGAGGCTTCCACTGGTGTACAGGTGAAGCTGTAACAATTACTCCAACAAGTAAGAAAGTCTGTCTACCTATCTCACATTCACAAAGACTAATATATCCGGAACTTCAACAAAATCCTGGATATACTGAATAATGCACGCACCTGACACCTGTCGCACCTGTCGGAGTTTGTCGTAAATGGCTTGTAATCTGTGTTTTAAAAATCAAGCTTTTTAAGATCTCGAAAATTAAATACTTATTAATGAGCCATTTACGACAAACTCCGACAG
>DOVA01000213.1 GCA_003520315.1 Rikenellaceae bacterium
ACGTATGATTTTATGAAGAAAAGAGCTACCATATTGTTAATTATTGGGTTACTCCCAACAGTTGCATGGGGACAGAAAGAACCTATTGTTAAATCTGACAGTAGTGATTTATTGCTGGATGTTATTTTACCTCCTATTGAAATTCTGTTTGAAAATGCTAAGAATGGTCCCTCTTGGGATTTTTACAATTTGAAGAGGGATGAACTTAATAGAAAATATGTTACAGAGAAGAGGAGTTGGTATCAGTTTGTCGATTTATTTGGCACATATCAGTACGGAGTGGTTGGGATGAACTCTTATACTGATCTTGGGACAAACTATCCTATTATTTATCAAAACAGTGGTGGAGACCAACTATGGTACAATGCTGGAGTTTCAGTCCGATTTCCGCTGGACAAGGTTATTGACAGAAAAAATAGAATAAAAACTCAAAAGAGTGTGGTTGATCAGGCCGAAAAAGAGCAGGAGATGTGGTTTGAGGACAGAAAGATGAAAATAATAGATCAATACACCAAATCAGAAGAGATGATAAGTAATCTTAAAACAGCTTTGGAACAGTTTTCTCTTTCTCAAGCAGAATATGACATGGCGGAAAAGGACTATATTATGGGGACTATTACTATTTCAGAGCTTGGAATAGCAAAAGGCAAACAGGTCCAATCAATTCAGCAATTATCAAAAATAAAGTCAGAACTTAAAAACTCAATCCTTCAGCTTGAAATCCTTTCTTGCACAAAGATACTTAATAAGTAATAAAGATGATTTTGCAATTCACTAAATTCCTATATCGAATTAAATACTGGCTTATTTTTTTGCCGATGGTTGCTGCACTTGTTGCAATTTACTTAACAAAGAACATAATTCGCACCTATGAGGTCAATATGACTATTTATACAGGGATTGCATCTGGATTTACTATTGAGTCAGGAGTGGAATCAGGACGTATAGACTGGGCAAGCGTCAACAACGGTATGGACAATCTCATAAGCATAATTAAATCCAAAAGTACTCTTTATGAGGTATCGTTGCGATTATATGCACAAAATATGATATATGGAGATTCTACAAAAGATAACAACTATATTTTGGCAAGAAATTACAGAGAGTTGCTCAGAATCACTCCAAAAGAGGTAAAGGCACTGATAGACAAAAATTCGGTTGATTCAACCATCAGCAATCTTAAGCGATACGAAAAGGCTTCTCCAACTAATTTCGTTTATGGCCTTTTTAATTGGTATCATCCTCACTACAGTTATAATGCTCTGAGTAAAATTGAGGTCAAGAGATTGTTTGACAGTGATATGCTCGATATTATCTATACTGCAGATGATCCAGGCATCGCCTATAATACTCTTGTAATTTTGAACGAAGAATTTGTCAAGCAGTACAAGCAGTTAAGATATAGTGAAACAAATGATGTCATTGATTACTTCAACAAGGAATTGGTGCGTCTTGGAGAAAAGCTTAAAGAGTCTGAAGACTCTTTAACCCGTTATTATGTTGACAAAAAGATCATTAACTATGAGGAACAGACAAAGCAAGTAACGGCTCTTTCTCGAGATTATGAATTGATGTATTACAATGCCATGTTGAAACATGCAGATGCTGATGCGTCTGTCAAACAACTTGAAATCAGGATCGAGGGGCAATTAAATGCAATTGAGAACAATACAATGTTTTTGCAGAAACTTAACTCATTATCTGAAGTGAGTTCAAAATTGGCGAGGTTCAGGGTTTTGAATCTTGATACTGCAGAGATTTCTCCTTTGAACAAGAAACTGCTTGAAGAGCTGAAATCTCAGGAGAAGAAGGCAGAAGAAGAATTAAAAGCGTATACTGCTACAATTNNAATTATCAGACAAAGATATTCGCAGGATAATGTAGCTTCGGCAGCATATGTCGATCAGTGGGTTTCATCTGTAATAGCAAGAGAAGAAGCATTGGCAGAATTAAATGTTATGGAGGATGTAAAAAAAAGCCTCGATCATGAATACAGTTACTACTCTCCAATAGGTTCAACTCTTAAAAGGAAGGAAAGGGATATAAGTTTTACAGAGCAGTCATATCTTTCTGTGCTGACAAGTCTCAATGCTGCACTTATGAGGCAAAAAACTTTACAGATGAATTCTGCCACACTCAAGGCTATAAATCCTCCTTTATTTCCTGTTGGCCCTAAACCTTCTACCAGGAAGACGATTGTTCTTATCAGTTATTTTGGTACTCTCTTCTTTGTGCTTGTATTTTTTATCCTTTTGGAGATATTTGACAGGACACTGAGAGATCAATATCGAACTCGAAGAATTACCAATCTTGATGTATTGGGAGCTTATCCAAAAGTAAACGGGTTAAGATATGCGCAATATAAAGAACAGTATGAGGACATTGCTACGAATTATCTGGCCAATGCACTTGTCCCTTTTCTCAATTATGGAGAGGGGCCAGACATAATAAACTTTATTAGTTCAGGAAGTAATTGTGGTAAGTCATATTTAGCAGAGAGACTTGTAAAATATTGGGAAGACAGAGGCTTAAGAGTCAAGTTTATCTCTTGGTATAATGGAATATACTCAGAGTATAGAGATTTTATTCTTTCAAATAAACTTTCAGAATTGTATGACTTTGAAAACGAAGATATTGTCATTGTGGAGCATAGGGCTCTTATTGAAGCTGCAATTCCTGTAGGCTTATTGAAAGAAGCTGCTGTTAATCTCGTGGTGGCAAGAGCAGATAAGGCTTGGCGGGAGGTGGATGTCACTGCTCTTGAAAGATTAAAACGGCAGACCGGCAATGCTCCGCTTGCCTTATATCTTAATAAAGCAGACAGGGATGTCGTTATGAGTTTTGTAGGACTTCTTCCACCTTACACGAGATTCAGGACACTGTTATATAATATGACACAGTTTGGTTTAACCATTAGGTAAATGATTACGTGAGTGTCAAAGATTTTATATTCGGCAATTTTAACAGGCTGTTGATTTTTTTAATAA
>DOVA01000009.1 GCA_003520315.1 Rikenellaceae bacterium
TAGAGAGATACTTCTTGAAGATGATTTCTCTATAAATCCTGAAAAAATGATAACTGCAGCAGACAACAACACTAAGTTGATTTTTGTCTGTTCTCCCAACAACCCGACAGGTAATATAATAGATGAAAATTCAATTGTACAGATTGCTAATAATTTTGACGGAATAGTTGTAATAGACGAAGCCTATTGTGAATTTTCCCGGAAGCCAGGGTTTATTGGAAAAATAGAGAGTCATCCAAATATTGTTGTCCTGCGTACATTATCCAAAGCATGGGGAATGGCCGGCTTACGAATAGGATTTGCAATTGCAGATGAAAGAATTGTGTCTTTTCTCTCGTCTGTGAAATATCCATACAATATAGGTTCAGACACGCTTTCTCTGGCTGTGAAGTATCTCAACAGGAGTTCTGCATCAAAGATAGATAAGATAATATCAGAACGGGAGAGAGTTTCGGCTCATTTGGAAAACTTATTAGATGTTGAAAAAGTTTTTCCGAGTGATGCAAATTTCATTTTGGTCAAATTCAAAGACAGTAGCTCTATATATAAAAAACTTGCCGAAAACGGTATATCTGTGAGAGATCGTTCCAACCAGCCAAAATGTGATAATTGTCTTAGATTGACAATCGGCCTTTCGGAGGAAAATAATAAACTTTTGAAAGTGCTTGCAGGAGAGAATCTGAACCAAGATATTAATGAAACAAGAAGAGCATTTATAGAGAGAAGAACAAAAGAGACCTATGTCTCTCTTAAGATGGAATTCAATGGTAATTCTCTATCATCAATTCATACAAGTATACCGTTTTTTGATCACATGCTTGAACAACTTGCTTTTCATTCAGGAGTTTCTATGACACTCAATGTTAACGGAGATCTTGAAGTTGATGATCATCACACAATAGAAGATAGTGCAATTGTAATAGGTGAAGCTATATCTAAAGCGCTTGGAGAGAGAAAAGGGATTTCGAGATATGGTTTTATGCTTCCAATGGACGATTGCATAGCACAAGCAGCCATAGACCTTGGAGGAAGAGCTTTTCTAAATTGGGATGTCAAGTTTGCCAGAGATAGTGTTGGAGGTATGTCAACTGAAATGTTTCAACATTTCTTTCACTCTCTTGCTATTGCGTCTAAATCTACTATTTACATCTCTGCAAAAGGCAACAACGATCACCACAAGGCAGAATCTGTTTTTAAGGCTTATGCAAGGGCATTGAAAATGGCAATTAAGCAGGACGACAATAATTTTGAAATACCAACTACAAAAGGTCTATTATAATAAATCATGACAATAATTATTGACTACAATACGGGGAATCTTTTTTCACTTACAGCCGCATTGAACAGATTGGGCTCGGATTATACAATCTCATCAGCCCCGGAAGAGATTTTATCAGCAGATGCAGTAATTCTTCCCGGTGTAGGAGAAGCTTCAAACGCTTTCTCATCTTTGAAAAAAAAAGGTTTAGAGAAAGTTATCCCCCAAATTAAGGCTCCGGTTCTCGGGATATGTATTGGTATGCAACTGATGTGTGCCTACAGTGAAGAAGGAGATACGAAATGTCTTGGCATATTTCCCAATATTGTAAAAAAACTGTGCGGGCAAGGCATTAAAGTGCCTCATATGGGATGGAATACTGTTAAAATGTCAGATTCCCCACTTTTTGAAGGGATTACAAATGATGCATATTTTTATTTTGTGCACTCATTTGCTCCTGACTGTGGCCAATACACTGTAGCTCGAACAGTACATGGCTTACAGTTCAGTTCGGCACTTTCAAAAAATAATTTTTATGGGACGCAGTTCCATCCAGAGAAAAGTGGAATAGTTGGAATGAAATTTCTGGAAAATTTTCTAAAAATTAAGATTTGATAAAATGGTTAATATAATTCCAGCTATAGATATTATTTCTGGAGAATGCGTCAGGCTCTCTAAGGGAAAGTTTTCCACAAAAAAAGTATATTCATCTTCGCCTGTGGAAGTAGCAAAAGTTTACAGTGATTTGGGCTGTAGAAGGTTGCATATTGTAGATCTCGACGGAGCAAGAAGTAATCATCCTGAAAATCTCAAAATACTTGAACAGATAGCCTCTGTGACACAAATGGACATTCAATTTGGTGGTGGCATAAAAGATGAAAATTCTTTGATTTCAGCCTTGAATGCCGGTGCTTCAAGAGTAATTTGCGGAAGTGTTGCAATTTATGATCCAGAGTTGTTTGTCGAATGGCTTAATAATTATGGTTCTCAAAGAGTGATTCTTGGAGCAGATTTTATAGGAGAAAAAATTTGTGTGAACGGGTGGAAAAATGAGACAGACTATACATTAGACGATACTGTTGAGAAATTCTACAAAAAGGGTTTGAAGCAGTTAATTGCAACAGACATTTCTAAAGACGGGATGCTCAGCATTCCTGAATTTTATAAGTACTACAAGCTCAAAGAGCTTTTCCCTGAACTTGAAATTACTGTCAGTGGTGGCATATCATCCATTGAGGATATAATGGGGATTGAAAGTGACAAAATTGATAGTGTCATTGTCGGCAAAGCAATTTATGAGGGAAAAATAAATCCGGAGGAGTTGAGAAGATGTTGGCAAATAGAATAATACCATGTCTTGATGTAAAAGATGGAAAGACAGTCAAGGGTATAAACTTTTTGGGTTTAAAAGAAGTGGGTGATCCGGTGGAGATGGGAATTAGATATTCAGAAGAGGGAGCAGACGAATTAATATACCTTGATGTTAGTGCCACGCTTGAAGGAAGGGGAATTTTTCGCAATATGGTATCTTCAGTTGCAAAGAACAT
>DOVA01000010.1 GCA_003520315.1 Rikenellaceae bacterium
CCTCAAACAGTTACAAAAAATAGAAAGAAAGGATATTCTGTGGTTCCTGATGCTAGTATTTTGTGAACCATTCATGTATTTCATAGGAGAGACCTTTGGATTAAAAGCTGTTAACTCACCGACTATTGGCGCAATCATAGTAGCCACAATACCAGTATTTTCCATGATTGCCGGCATATATTTTTACAAGGAAAGAATTTCAAAACTAAATATACTTGGCATTTTAATGACTTTACCGGGAATTTTGCTGGTAGTTTTAGAAAACGGTTGGGATACTAAAGTTAGTTTAAATGGTATTCTTCTTTTGTTTCTCGCCGTTTTTTCTGCCACAGGATATTCAGTAGTAGTGAGACGACTGTCAGATAAATACAATAGTTATACAATTGTATCATTCCAAAACATTATCGGAGCCATTTACTTTCTTCCTCTTTTCCTGATTTATAATGGTAAAGACTTCTCTTTTGAGAGGATTCTATCAATAAAATTTATATATCCCATACTTGCTCTTGCTGCGTTATGTTCAGTCCTTGCCTTTGTATTCTTTGTCAATTCCATAAGAGTTCTGGGTGTCGCAAGAACAAATTTCTTTTCTTCCCTGATTCCTGCTGTTTCTGCTGCAGGAGCTTTCATGCTTGGACAAGAAGGAATGAGTTATACAAAAGCTGTCGGTATAGTAGTTGTTATAATTGGTGTAATAATCGCTCAAAGAGATAAGAAATCTAATTTGACTTAAGACTAAGCTGTATCCTACCTCTCTTCAGATCAACTTCAATTACTCTGACCTTAACGTGTTGATGAAGTTTGAGCACTTCATTGGGGCTTGAAATAAATTTATCTGACATTTGTGAAATGTGGATTAGCCCATCCTGTTTAATACCTATATCTACAAATGCCCCAAAATTTGTAATATTTGTGATAATTCCAGGTAAAATTATACCCACTCTCAGATCTTCTATAGTTTGAACGTCAGGAGCAAATTCCATAACAGTTGCTATACGGCGAGGATCTCTTCCCGGCTTTGCCAGCTCTGCCATAATATCATTTAAAGTAGGAAGCCCTACCTCCTTGTCTATATATTTTCTGACATTAACCTGCCTTCTGATTTGATCTTCTCTTATCAGATCAGACACTGAACAGTTTACATCTTTTGCCATCTTTTCTACAAGTGCATATCTTTCTGGGTGGACAGCAGAGTTGTCAAGAGGATTAGCAGCATTAGTTATTCTTAAGAAACCGGCACATTGTTCGAAAGCCTTATCTCCAAGCCTCTTAATTTTTTTAAGCTCATATCTAGACCTGAAAGGACCATTTTCGCTTCGATAGTCCACAATACTTTGAGCCAAGGATGGACCTATCCCTGAAACATATTTTAGCAAATGCTTACTTGCTGTGTTTAAATTAACTCCCACACTATTTACACAACTTTCTACAGTATTATCGAGCATCTCCCGAAGTAATGTCTGATCCACATCATGCTGGTATTGTCCAATTCCAAGAGATTTTGGGTCAATTTTAACTAGCTCAGCCAAAGGATCCATTACTCTTCTTCCTATTGAAACAGCACCTCTAACAGTAACATCATAATTAGGAAACTCTTCTCTCGCAACAGGAGAAGCAGAATATACTGATGCTCCGTCCTCACTTACCATATAAACTTGTAATCCCGGAGGCATGGCTATTTTCTTAATAAAAGATTCTGTTTCCCGACTTGCAGTTCCGTCGCCAATAGCAATTACTTCAATTTTATATGACTCAATGAGATTTGATATTTTTTTTATTGAAGCAATCTTTTCATTTTGAGGAGGATGAGGATAAATTGTATCATTATGTAACAATTTACCTTGAGAGTCAAGACAAACAATCTTACAGCCGGTTCTAAAACCAGGGTCAATAGCTAAAACTCTCTTCTCACCTACAGGTGGTGCAAGTAAAAGTGCTGACAGATTTTCACCAAAAACTTTAACTGATTCTAAATCTGCTTTCTCTTTTGCGATTTTAAGAGCCTCATTCTCAATGGAAGGAGCAAGAAGTCTTTTATAGGAATCTTCAATAGCAATTTCTACTTGCTTTAATGCACTTCTACTACATCTTTTGTCAGACGGAATAATTTCTTTTCGAATAATCTCAACAGGCAATCGCTGGTCAATATCTATATTATAAACCAACTCACCTTCATTAAACCCTCTCAAAATCGCCAAAAGCCTGTGAGATGGAATATTATTCAAATCACCTGTGAAATTGAAATAGTTTTTGTACTTGCTTTCATCCACCTCTTTAACATTTTTTTGCGGAGATGAAACTATTTTACCTTTTTTTAGATATTCCCGCCTCAATCTCTCTCTAATATTTGAATTTTCACTAATCCATTCGGCTAATATATCTCTTGCCCCTGAAAGTGCTGAATCCACATCTTCAACATCTTCATTAAGATATTTTTCTGCCTCGGCCTCACAATTTTCGAGTGATAAAGAAAAAATTTTGTAAGCAAGAGGTTCCAGACCTCTTGCTTTGGCAATGGAAGCTTTTGTTTTTCTTTTGGGCTTATAAGGAAGATATAAATCTTCAA
>DOVA01000100.1 GCA_003520315.1 Rikenellaceae bacterium
TTCAATAACGCTCAAGAAAATGCATATGAATTTGATACTCAAAACATTCGAGGTGACAAATCCCGTGTAAAACTTCATTCAGGAACTTATGCCAATATCCAACGTTCTCTAAACTCAGCATCTGAATTTTTTGATATACGGGGGTCTGAAGTATTAGGTGGAATGGATATACTCTCTGCTGGTACCTTATCAATTATTAACGTAACAGGAGAGAAAGGTGTGCAATTTGGCTCTGTCCTTTTACGAGATTTGTTACATAAAATTGTCGAACTAAAAAGCACAGGTCAAAGTAATATTCCGGTTCTTGTCATTATCGATGAAGTTCATCAGTTCTATAATACAGATAATTCAAGGGAGGCCTTAGCAGACTTGGATCGCATTTGTAGGACTGGAAGAAGTCAAAAAATTGGAGTAATTTTTGCATCCCAAAATGAAAACGATATTCCAAAAGGCCTTAGTAGTGTCATTAACACAAAAATCCTTTTCAGGTCTGATATCGCTTCGTCAAAATACTTAGGAGTTACATCAGAAGAGATTCAATCTCTATCCCCAGGTTTTGCAATAGTTAGTGTTCACGGTAACCCACAGTTAAGGATAGTTAAATTCCCAATGAGTCTTGCAGGAGTTAATAATGCAAATGGATAACAGTCACGATCAAGATTACGATTTGATGGATCTTATCTTAGACATGGTTAAAGACGACTCAGATAAAGAGCTTTTAGAGTTACTGCTGGAGGAAAAAGATGACCAGAAAGTGTTTCTTCTACTTCTCGAGCGGATGAAGCAGGTGAAAAATGATTAGGTTAACCTATGAATTGATTCGAGATGAAAAAGATGAGGTAAAAACTTATGTGCCAAGTGCTTACCCAACAGAATTCAACAACCTAGTTTATGTTAAAGGGCCTAATGGATCTGGTAAGAGTTTTATTCTTCACGTCATCTCTCTCGCACTCTACGGCAACTATCTTTCAAGCGATCAACTTGATCCCGGTCTAAAAAGAAAAATTGAAAATTTATTAAATATAGAAAAAAACAAATTGACATTTACTTTAGAAATAGAGAGCCCAGTCCAAGACTTCACAATAATTTCTAGGAAACCGGATTTTAACTCAAAAGACATTTATGTCTATGTGAAACGTAATGGAATTGAACAACTATATCCAAAAGAGAGATTCTTAAGGGAATTTCGATTGTTATATACGATTCCCAACAATCCAACTACCCAACTACCTCAACTGCTGTCAGAAATAAAAGCGTATCAAAGTGAAATTAGTTCACGAATAATACAGTTTCGGAATTTTCTTGATGAAAGAATCCGAGAGATTGAAAAAAGCAGAGATGAATCTAATCTTGGAAAAATGAGATCTGAACTTAATGAAACAAAAATGGCTCTGAACGAAGTTGAGGACACATTGTTTTCTTACAAAGAGCAGTTTAATAAATATAGCACTTACTTTGCTATACATGAATATCTCGAAGCGGGAGCAAAAATCTTATCTCTAAGTCAAAGTTATAATTCAATTGATGCAGAAATCAAAGAACTAGAAAAAAAAGTAGTAAAGAGGTCTAAGGCAGAAAGGGAGTCAGAGAAGAGATATACCCAGACCATGTCTACAATCGAAACTAAAAAAAACAATCTTATGCCAACACTGGCAAAGTATAATTTCTCTGATCTCAAAAAAAGGTATACGTTCATTAATGATGCATCTGTGTTAGTTGAAATTAGAAAGCCCACAGTGCAAAAGGCCATTAGAGAAAATCTCAGTGTATTCATCGAAAAGATTGAAGCCCTTGCTAAGTCAGAAGAAACGGCCAATGCCAAGAATCTTGACTCATTAGAGCTCTACATAGAATTGAGAAGAGTCCTTAATAATCCTCGCTACTTCGGTCTAAAAATACCTGGTACTGAGAGAGATGCTGGTTCGTTTATTAGTATTATCAACGACGAAATAGATAAAATTACTACAATACAGCAAAAGATAGACAATTACTATACAGACATAGGAAAAATTAAGTCTTTTCTGGAAGAACTCGAGATGGCTATTTCTCATAGTGGAAAATCCAGTCCAGAGTTTGGTGGCAAGGGAAGTTCCATCGAAGAGCTTAAATTGGACGAGTTAAACGTAAAAAAACTTCAAATCAGCCAACTTCTAAAAAATGTAACTGATAAAAGAAATGCGTCAAAACAACAATTATTTGACCTTCATGAGGACCCCAGTTTGGTTGCACAACGCGAAATAGTTGTTATAGCTGATCCTGTAATAAAGGCCTTTAGTAACCTGAGCGAAACTGAACAAGAAAGAAGCATTGATAAGCTAAAGCAGAATATTTACTCTTTGGAATATAAGAGTAAGCAACTCAAACTCTTATACGATTCGCAAATTAAAGCCATTAGTGATCTCGAGCGTCAACCAGCAAACCCAAATCGTAAATTTTTACCAGACCTAAAAGAAATTAGTCGGAGGCTTGTTCCCCTTGAATCTCTTTTTCGATCGGAATTACCTGCTTCGCTCAGCAAAATTAAGGATAAAAGGATGGACTCTTTTTCCGAGTTTGATAATAAATACTCAGAGAAAATCGGTAGATATTACGCAAAAAAGATGAGAACCGTTTTCCACGCAGATGGTATTTACGAGGTGCAAAGCGTTGATATTGTTAACGAGGTAATAAAAACTACCACTGGTAAAGAAATAAAATTTGATTATTTGAGTACTGGACATAGTCAGTCATCTTACCTTACGACAAGGTTGGGGATGGTGGATTCAAAGAAAGTTATTGCCTTGTTCGATGAAGTTGCTATGATGGATGAAAACTCACTTTCACCAGTTATAAGCCTCATCAAGTCGAAATTTCAAGATGGAAGCTTAATAGGATCAATAATAGTTCAAAGGGCAGAGAAACCTTCTGTCGAGGAATTATGAACAATAACAGAAAACTATCAACTGAAATTTACGAAAATCTCAAAATAAAATATCAGG
>DOVA01000103.1 GCA_003520315.1 Rikenellaceae bacterium
GGCTCACAAGGACTCTATGCGAATAAATCACATGTGGATGGGATCTCTTGTTCTGCCAGGTACTGCCCAGATCTATAATAAACAGTACTGGAAATTACCAATTGTATATGGAGGAATGGCCGCATTGATCTATAAAGGATACAGCAGCAATGGTAATGACCAGGAAAAGTTTTACATTGGAGCAGCCATGCTTCACTATGCGACAATAATGGATGGACTTGTATCTTACAAATATTACAAACCAATACTTCCGGCAAGAGCCTCACTATACTCGGCCATGCTGCCCGGACTTGGTCAGGCTTATACGGGAAACTACTGGAAAATTCCCATAATATACGGAGGGCTTATTACATGTGGTTATTTTATTAATTTCAACAATATTCAATATCAAAAATATAAAAATTTATATATTGAAGCTTACAATGACCCTCAAAGTGAAGCTGCAACAAAATACAGTCTCGAATCCCTCGACTATTTCAAGACAGCCTACAGAAGATATCGTGACTACTCGATTCTGGCAGGAATTCTTGTATATGCACTCAACATAATTGATGCAAATGTTTTTGCTCATTTTACAGACTTTGATGTTAGCGATGATTTGTCAGCATCATTTGCACCAGTTATAATTCATCCTTTAAACAATCAATTTGCTAATAATCTGTCTCCGACATTCGGACTTCAGGTAAACTTAAATTTTTGACATGAAAATCAGAACATTATTCCTTGTATTACTGACAATTGTCTTAACTTCCGAATTATCTTACGGACAACTTCTCTCAAAAAGAGCAACAAGAAAGGATCTGCTCATCGAGATAGAACATCTTAAAAAGACAGTAGATTCATTAAAAAATGAACTTAATGGCTCTGCCATTGAGCTTTCTGACACTACAACCCTTAATGACACAATTAACCCTGGAGCAATAAGATTTTTTGAAGGGGAAGATTTTATGAATGCGACAGTATCTACTGACAGTCTGTTAAGCCTCTATTACATCCAAAAACAGTTTTCGACTGATACTGATCTCAATATAGATCTTGACAGTGCAAAACTTACAACTGACATCCCGGATTCTGTTTTCATTTACCGACTTAAGGCCATGAACTCATTCATCCCACTCCCCTACAACGATATTGTAAGAAACCATATTATATTTTACACACAAAAAATTCCTAATAAAATAGATTTAATTCTTGGAATGTCAGCATATTATCTGCCAATATTTGAAGAGATTATCGACCAGTATGATCTTCCCAAAGAGTTGAAAGTAATGGCCGTAATCGAATCAGCCCTTAATCCAAATGCATGCTCGAGGGTAAATGCCAAAGGGCTCTGGCAGTTTATGTACCGCACTGCATTACAATATAACCTTAAAATTAATTCTTTTGTGGATGAGAGGTTGGACCCTATAGCCTCCACTCATGCAGCCTGTAAATATCTGAAAGATTCTTATACAATATTTGGGGACTGGTCACTTGCAATTGCATCTTACAATTGTGGTACAGGCAATGTAAATAAGGCAATCCGAAGAGCAGGATCACGAGATTTCTGGAAAATTTATCCTTATCTGCCAAAAGAGACCAGAGGATATGTTCCATCTTTTGTGGCCGCTTTATATACCCTTAATTACTACAAAGAGCATAAAATTGTACCAAGGCCTATCTCAATGCCTGCCCATGTTGATACATTTCTGATTCACAAACCTCTTCATTTCGGTCAAATTTCTGAAGTTACCGGCGTTTCGGTTGAGGAGCTGCAAAATCTAAATCCCCAATACATTAAACAGATAATACCGGGGTCTCCTGAGGGAATGGTCCTGAATCTACCATATCAATACACTGCTGCGTTTGTCAATAATGAAGATTCAATATATTCATATAAAGATTCATTGTACTTCAATCCGATAATTTTCAATACCGGCTCCGATAAGAGAAGTTATACTGCTTCGGCAACATCTGCCAGAGAAACAGGCAAAACATATACACACATTGTAAGAAAAGGAGAAACATTGGGCGGGATTGCCATGAAATACGGAGTAAAACTATCTGATCTGCAAAAATGGAACCATACGAAATCGAGGATAAACATCGGCCAGAAACTGATTATTCACGGTNNACGAATTTTATTCATCTACACCTACTACCAAAAGCGGCGGATACATTTACTACACCGTAAAGAAAGGTGATACGCTGTGGGAAATCGCTAAGAAATTTGATGGAGTTACTCTCAACGATATTCTTGAATTGAATGGCCTTTCAAAAGAAAGCAAAATTTTCCCTGGCAAGAAACTCAAAATCAAAAGAGGATAAACTCGGATTATCATCAACGATCAAAGGCTCAATCTGAGTTGAAGTTTTGCTTCACTTTTTGACGGGCAGGAAATTAAAGTGATGCCTTCTCCATTTTCATTTCTATCGAGATACCTGGTTGAGGCTATTCTAAGCCACAAGTCTCCTTTTTTCAAAGGAGCGATATGAACGTTAAGATAGCATCGAATACCTTCTCCATAATAAAAAGGAATAGAAAAATTGTGTAGAGCATCCCGTTCATACACATAAACCCTTGTTTCCCAAACAGGTACATTGAAGTAGGCGACTCTCACTGAGGCATCAAACTTCCCGGAAAAAGCTTTGAATACAGTTTCCCCAAAGAGATGGAACCCAATATCCGTCTCCTTGCCTGTAAAAAA
>DOVA01000038.1:0-886 GCA_003520315.1 Rikenellaceae bacterium
GGTCAAAGTTTATCCTACATATCTTTTTATAGATCCAACAACAGGAAATGCTCTTCATAAAAGCAGTGGCCGACAGGAACCTGATACTTTCATCTTTACCGGTGAAAGTGCTCTTAATCCAAGACTCAGGTCTTTCTATCTCGAGGCAAATTATGATAAAAATAAGAATGATCTATCATTTTTAAATGATTATGCCAAATACAAGAGTTCAATATACGACCGTGAGGGAGTAGCCAAAGTCCTTAAACAATTGGAAAAACTTGATGTCAAACTGGACAATTCAATGGTCTGGGAACTGTTTGTAGATAATATTACAGGCTATGACAACTCCTTTATTCGTGAAGTTATCACAAATTATGACAGATATGTTAAACTATACGGCAAGGAAGATGTCGACAACAAATTGGCCAAAGAGACATCATATGCTCCTGTTGATTATCTTAAAGGGTTACCCGATTTTAAAGGAAAGAACACAAATATTGTAATCAACGAAATTAACACGGCACAAAGAGATGCCAATTACGATGAAGCAATAAGATTGATTGACATAGCTCTTAAAGATACAACAATTGATCGCAATAAATTTCTTAATGCTCTTAGATTTACTGTTAGATTAAATGACGGGAAGAAATATCCTGACTTGTGGGTAAAAAAGTGTGGGGAGTATATCAGGTACATCGCTTACAATTACTCTGACAGGAAAGATCCTTATATTCATTATGAATATGCCCTGTACCTTGAGTCACTGCTAAGACAGATTCCTTCCGCAAATCTATATTTGCCCGAAAGTATTCTGGAAAAACCAAAAAGTGGAAAAAGTGAATATACAATGAGACCAGATAATCTTAAGCCGCACCCGTAGCACCTGTCGGAGTTTGTTGTAAAT
>DOVA01000038.1:930-3830 GCA_003520315.1 Rikenellaceae bacterium
TTACAACAAACTCCGACAGGTGGGGTGCGGCCGCGGTCGGCAGCTGAGCCAGCGCCTCTTCCATTTTAGATTTTATCTCAGAAGTGCACAGATTGCCTATACTCCCTTTATGAGTATGGGCAATCTTCTTTTCAGGAACAAAACGGCCACTGGCAACTTCTTCTCCCACCCTTTTATAGGCTTCTCTGAATGGCACACCCTCAAGAACCAATCTGTTAACCTCCTCTACAGTGAACAGATAATCATATTTAGAATCTTCAAGTATTTCCCGATTTATTTTGATACTCGAGAGCATTAGCATGGACATCTTTATGCAGTTATGCATTCTGTCCAGTGCCGGAAAAAGTATCTCTTTCAACAATTGAAAATCTCTGTGATATCCATGAGGAAGATTTGTCGCAAGCATGGAGACTTCATTGGGAACACTCTGAATTCTATTGCAGTTAGCCCTTATTAACTCCCAAACATCCGGGTTCTTTTTGTGAGGCATTATACTTGAGCCTGTAGTCAATTCATCAGGGAAAGAGATAAACCCATAATTGCTGTTCATGTACATCGTGCAGTCCACGGCGAGTTTGTTCAGTGTAGATGCTATTGATGCAAGAGCGTTGGCAACTGCTTTCTCTGACTTACCCCTACTCAATTGTGCAGAAATTGAGTTATAATTCATTGTACTGAAACCAAGCAGTTTGGTAGTCATATCCCTGTCAATCGGGAATGAAGAACCATAACCAGCAGCGGAGCCGAGAGGGTTTTGATCAACCACTTTCCATGCTGCTACAAGAAGATAGACGTCATCCACAAGTGCCTCTGCATAAGAGCCAAACCATAGTCCGAATGAAGAAGGCATTGCCACCTGATAATGTGTATAACCAGGCATTAACACATCTTTGTGCTTCTCGCTTAAAGATTGAAGAAGTTTAAAAAGATCTCCTATCTCATTTTTAAACTGCAAAATTTCATGCTTAAGGTAAAGTTTAATGTCGACAAGCACCTGATCATTCCTGGATCTTCCGGAATGAATTTTTTTACCTGTTTCACCAACTTTTTTTGTAAGATAGAGTTCCACTTGAGAATGAATATCTTCCACGTCAGGCTCAATTTTGAATTCTCCTTTATTAATGGTATCCAGTAAATACTCTAGTTCGCTTTTCAGAATATTAAATTCTTCGTCTTCAAGCAAGCCAACACTGTTAAGCATAGTTATATGGGCAATTGAACCAATAACATCATATTCAGCCAATCTCTCGTCAAATTCTCTGTCGCTACCAACAGTAAAGCGGTCTACCAGCCTGTCCTCCGATAATACTCCCTTATCCCAAAGTTTAGCCATAATTTTATAATTTTAATTTGGAAATTAATTTAATATATCCCTTTATTCCGTCTTCTATCTCCCGTGTCCAAACAAATTCGTCAGCTCTGTGCGATCTCGAAGAGTCACCCGGGCCCATCTTTACGGCTGGAAAATCAAGCCTCATCCAGTCTGATGTCGTAGGAGATATATATGTTTTAATACCACAAGCCTCTGCTGCTGCAATCAAAGGATGATCGCAAGGTGTCAACGACGATTTGTTTGTAAGAGAACGTGCGGTAAGTTCACTCTTCATGTGAGCCCTCAAAATATCCATAATGTCACTGTTTGTATAACAGTCTGTAGGTCTTATATCTACGACAAATTTGCAGCTATCAGGAATAACGTTGTGCTGAGTGCCGGCCTCAATTTGAGTTACTGTACATCTCACCTCTCCCATCTTTTCAGAGATCAAAGGGAACTTATAACTTTTTAACCAATTAATGTCATCAAGAGCAATCATTATGGCATTTAGGCCTTCATTCCTTGCCGCATGCCCACAAATTCCCCTTGCCAGAGCATCTACAACAAGTAGTCCTCTCTCTCCAATAGCCATATTCATGGAAGTAGGTTCTCCCACTATTGCACAGTCCGGCCTCATAATGTGCCTCAAGGCAAGTTTGATTCCTCTCTTTCCAGAGGTCTCCTCTTCAGCGGAAATAAGCAACATCAGATTAAATGGAAGTGGTTCATCTCGCTGTTCAAAAAACAAAAAAGTCTGAATCATGGAAACAAGAGAGGCTCCTGCATCATTGCTTCCCAACCCAAAAATCCTTTGCGGATCTAACTGAGGGTCGTATGGATCAAAAGAATAGTGCCCAACAGCTCTGACTGTATCCATATGAGAATTGAGCAAAAGAATCTTTTTGGCAGTATCGTACCTTCTCGAATTTACTATTATGTTGTTGGAAATCCTTTCAGGAGTATACCCCTTTGAAGATAAATAGTTGCACAATAAATTCGATACTTCATTTTCCTCCCCTGAAACAGAAGGGGTCGAAACAACCTCTCTAAGCAAAGAGATTGCTTCGCTAAAATATTTATTATCAACCATAGCTCGATGTTTATGGTCTCAAAATTGTCCCTTTGTTATTATTCAAGTTAAGGGCATGCTTGATATATACCTCAGAAACTCCATTCTCAATAGCAGCAAATGCAGTTTCAAGTTTTGGGAGCATACCTCCTGAAACTACCTTGCTTTCTTTTAATGATTCGAAACTTCCCCTCGTAATTAACGGAATTACTGAAGAATCATCTTCCGGGTTAGAAAGTACTCCCTCTTTTTCAAAGCAATATACCAACTTGGTGGAGTAATCTCTCGAAAGGGCAATGGCCAGGCTGGATGCCATGGTATCCGCATTGGTATTGAGCAACGAACCGTTTCTGTCATGAGTAATTGCACAGAATACGGGAGTAATTCCTCTACCGAGAAGACTCTCAAGAAGTGGAAGATTGATGTCTTCGGGATTGACGTCTCCCACAAAACCAAAATCAATTGGATAGGGAGACCTTCTTGTGGCAGGAACAATGTCTCCATCGGCACCTGAAA
>DOVA01000054.1 GCA_003520315.1 Rikenellaceae bacterium
TTATCCCAAGCACCACCTGCATTGGCCATGAAAATTGCGAGTACAAAACCTGTTGAAAGACCCCCAACTAAAAGACCCATAACTCCGGGAACATCAAAAATAAAGCCTACAAGAACTGGAACAATAATGGCCAGCAAGGAAGGCAATAACATTTCATGTTGAGCTCCTTTGGTCGATATCTCCACGCACTTGGCATAATCAGGTTTTGCTTTACCCTCAAGTATTCCAGCAATTTCTCTAAATTGCCTTCTAACCTCTTCGACCATCTTTTGGGCTGCTCTTCCTACCGCGTTCATTGTCAGTCCACAGAATAGAAAAGACATCATTGAACCAATAAATACTCCAGTTAAGACTTTAGGATTCATAAGATTAATCTGATAATACGCTACTAAATCAGGAATTGTCGCCTCTGCAACATTTACAACTTTGCCGGCTACGTCTATAGTGGTTTCTCCAATACGAACAAGTCCTATTTTAATCTCCTCCAGATATGATGCAAGAAGGGCAAGAGCTGTCAGAGCTGCCGAACCTATCGCAAATCCCTTACCTGTAGCAGCTGTAGTATTTCCTAAAGAATCAAGAATATCTGTTCTCTTTCTAACTTCAGGATCCAGGTCACACATTTGAGCATTCCCACCTGCGTTATCGGCAATAGGGCCATAGGCATCAGTAGCCAGTGTGATTCCGAGTGTCGAAAGCATACCAACTGCCGCAATACCTATTCCATAAAGACCCATACCAATATTTTTTGCAGCAAGCATGTTGGCTATATCAAAATTAATAGCAGAACAATATGCTAAAATTATAGCCAGTCCCACAGTAACAACCGGGATGGCTGTTGAAATCATACCCAGACCTAATCCTGATATAATCACAGTTGCAGGACCAGTTTTACCACTTTCTGAAATTTTTCGGGTTGGCTTATATGAATGAGATGTATAATATTCCGCAGATTTACCAATAATAACTCCCGCTACAAGCCCTGATATGACTGAAAAAGAAATCCCAAACCAGTTTTCGATGCCAAGAGTATATAATATTAGAAAAGTCATGATACCGATAAATATTGCACTAAAATTGACTCCCCTTCCCAACGACTTCAAAAGATGAGACATACCAACATCTTCCTTTGTCTTAACAATAAAAATACCTATTATTGAAAGTATAATGCCAACCGCTGCTATCAACATTGGAGCAAAAACTGCTTTTAGCTGCATATCGAGGTTGATGCTGAAAGCTGCAGCACCAAGAGCTGCTGTAGATAGAATTGAACCGCAATAAGATTCATACAAGTCTGCGCCCATACCTGCCACATCTCCAACATTATCTCCAACATTATCGGCAATAACGGCTGGATTACGAGGATCATCCTCAGGTATTCCCGCTTCGACCTTCCCAACCAAATCTGCTCCAACATCCGCTGCTTTGGTATATATTCCTCCTCCAACTCTTGCGAAAAGAGCCTGTGTTGAGGCACCCATACCAAATGTCAACATAGTGGTAGTAATAACAATTAGCTTCTGAGTGCCGGTTGCATCAACAAAATAATTAAGAATAATGTACCATAGTGAAATATCTAAAAGTCCCAGACCTACAACAACAAGTCCCATTACAGCTCCTGACCTGAAGGCAATCCGCAAACCACTGTTCAATGATCTCATAGATGCGTTAGCCGTTCTTGCAGATGCATATGTTGCAGATTTCATTCCTATAAATCCGGATAATCCGGAGAAAAAACCACCCGTAAGAAATGCAAATGGAACCCACGGATTCTGCACTCCGAAACCATAGGCTAGTACAGCAAAAAAAACACTGATAATAAGGAATACTATCGCCACAACCTTATACTGTTGTTTAAGATATGCCATGGCACCTTGTCTAACATATAGAGCGATGTCTTTCATTGACTGTGTGCCTTCGCTCTCCTTCATCATCTGCCTGAAAAAATAATAGGCAAAAAAAAGTGCAATGGCCGAAGCCAATGGCACAAAATAGAACATGTGTTCAGTTGTCATTGTTAAAAAGTTAAGTTTATCTATTATATATCAACTTGTATGAAATTCATTTCAGATATCTCAGAGTCAATCATTCTGGCCATTTTTTTAAGGATACTTATTGAAGAAGTAGCAAAAAAACATGTTGAATTGTGTGGACTTGGAGCTGCTGGAATAAAAATATGACTCTCCTGCATTACATTTTTAACCCTTTTCGCCACAGCAGGTGCAGGATCAATTATATTCACTCCACTACCTGTAATTTCTTTAATGGCCTTTATTAAAAAAGGATAATGTGTACATCCAAGCACAATGTTATCTGCTCCCTCTTCGAGCATGGGATTGATATAATGACTTAAAAGCTCTTGTACCTTGTCTCCATCTATTTCTCCGGCTTCAACAAGCTCAACGAGACCTTCTCCAACTTGGGCAATAACCTTAACATCAGCAGCATACTTAGCTACTGCATTGTGAAAATGATCTCCATTAAGTGTTCCCTTTGTGGCAAGAACTCCTATGACCCGGCTTTGTGAATGTAATGCGGCAGGTTTGACTGCCGGTTCCATTCCTATAAAAGGTATTTCAAAGCTTTCCCTCAGTTTTGTTATTGCTGCTGCTGTAGCTGTATTACAAGCTACTACGATGACTGCAGCTCCGGCAGAAATAAGAAAATCAGATATTTTGAGTGATCTGTCAATTATCTCATATTTACTCTTATCACCATAGGGACAATAAGCACTGTCTGAAAAGTAATTTATGGGAATCCCCGGCATTATTTTAACTATTTCTCTCCAAACTGAAAGCCCTCCAACTCCGGAGTCAAAAATACCTACATTCATACTTAATTAAAAAAACAGTCGCTCAATTGAACGACTGTAAAGTTATAAAAATATTTGAATGCTTATTTAGCTGTTGCAGATTGTTCGGCGGATTGAGCATTCAATTGCATTGGAACTTTGTCTGCAGGTATTCCGAGCTTTTTTCTTGCCAAAGGCAAAAGATCTATGCTTTGAGACTCGTCAAAGTATGGAAATGCACCTGTTGCAAGATCGAAGACAAAAGAACATCCATTTTCCTTGCCCAAAGCCTTAATTGTCTCATTAGCTTTCTGGTATACAGGTGTTAATAATTTCTGCTGCTCAGCCTGAAAATCTTGAGGTGCTGTCTGCTGCAATTGTTGAAATCTGTTTTGCAGATCTTCTAGCTCTCTTTGTTTGGTCTCAAGAAGTGCTGCTGTCCATGTAGCCTGTTTCTGCTGATATGTAGCATATTTGGTTTGAAATTCGTTTTGAATTGCCTCAATATTTTCTTGAAGCTCTTTTGACAGCTTGTCAAGTTTCACAAGAGCACTGTCTCTTTCAGGCATTAAAGCAATTAACTCTTCTGAATTGATTCGTCCAATTTTAAGTGAAGTTTGAGCGAATGTCCCGATGCTTGAAGACAAGGCAAAAAGTAATAAAAGAGGTTTAAATAAATGTTTCATATTTTCTAAATTATTTAGTTTCTATTGATTAAGCAATTTAATAACTTTTTGCGAAAGATCATAGGCGGAGTTGTTATAAATGATCCCGGGAGAAGTTGCTATGTCAAAAATAATAATAATTCCTTCTGAATTGGCAATTTTCTCGACCGCAGCATTGAATTTAGACATGATTGGTTCAAGAAGTTCCTTTGACCTGGCAGACATTTCACCATCCTGCCCAAAGTATTTTTTTTGCAGATCTTTAACAGCACGTTCCCTCATAATAATCTCTTTCTCTCTCTGGTCTCTCTCATTCTGAGAAAGAGATGCTTTTTGAGACTGATAGGTATTGAACATCTGCTCTACTTCTTTAAGCCCTTTTTCTATTTCAGCATCAAACTGAGATTTAAGTCTTTCTATCTGCTGTTGAGCTGTTTTATACTGAGGGAGAGCATTAAGTATTGTCTCACTGTTCACATAACCAAAAGATTGACCTCTCATAATGGCTGATGAGGCCAATACAACAAGTAAAAGTAAAAATATTCTTTTCATGATTCGTTAATTATTAAGAATTATTAGAATTGTTGCCCTATTACAAAGTGGAAATTACTTCCTCCCTTTTTGTCAGTACCAACAGGATCAAACCCATAGCCCCAATCAATCCCAAGCATTCCAACTATTGGTAGAAGTACTCTTACTCCTATACCTGCAGATCTTTTGATCGAAAATGGATTAAAGTCCCTAATATCAGACCATGAGTTTCCTCCTTCCAAAAATGCTAAAGCATATATGGTTGATTGAGGCTGAAGTATTAGAGGATAACGTAACTCAACTGTGAACTTGTCATAAACATTACCTGCATAAGCATTGTTGATCAGTGGAGTAAGAGAAGAGTTGGGATATCCTCTCAACCCAATTACCTCAGTACCATATGTACTGTAACCGGACATGCCGTCACCACCTAAAACATATCCTTCGAAAGGTGAATATCCAAGATCTCTGTTATAAAATCCCAAGTATCCAAAGAATGCTCTTGTCATCAACACAAGGTTTTTTGTAAGAGCAGTGTATTGAGTCCCTTTAACTGTCCATTTGTGATACTCGATCCATTTATACTTTTCGGAATCTTCCATGTTTTGATAGTCTGTATTCTTATCTCTAAAAAGAGAATAAGGAGGAGTCAGCTGCAAACCAATCTGATAACTTGAACCACTTCTTGGATAAATGGGCTGATCAGTAGAGTTTCTCTGAAGAGAAATTTTATAACTGAAATTATGAGATGTTCCATTGGAAAAAATAAAGTAGTAATTCCAGTCGTGCAATCTGTATGATTGCAAACTTAACTCATTGTAAAGTACAAACCAGTTATCAGGCCATTTAAGTCTTTTACCTATTCCTACGGATGCTCCGAAAACCTCCATACTTTCGTTGGAATTTTGATAGAAGTAATATGAATTAGTCTGTCTGGTATAGTAAGCAGAAAAACTGAAAGAAGTTGGCTTGTTGCCG
>DOVA01000006.1 GCA_003520315.1 Rikenellaceae bacterium
AATAAAACTTTAGACTTTTTAAATATCACGCTTAGAAATGTTGCATGGTTTAAAAATACTCACCTAGCTGGTGAGTTAGATATTAAACCGCCTTTTCAAAGAAATCCAGTGTGGGTTGAACGCCAGAAATCTTATCTCCTCGATTCAATTCTGCATCGATACCCAATTCCTGAAATTTATATGCAAGAAACGGTAAGTGAATCTGGAGAGACAAAATATACAATTGTAGATGGACAACAAAGGATTAGATCTGTTCTTGAATTTCTTGAAGGAAAATTTCCGATTAATGCCCAAGATAGCCCTCAATGGGCAGATATGAGGTTTGATGATTTAAAAGGGGAAGAGAAGAAAAGAATCTATGAATACAATTTTGTGGTCAGACTATTACCAGATATTGACGATGAAGAAATTCGAACAATATTTCAACGGTTAAATAAGAATACTGTTGCGTTGAACAAACAAGAATTAAGACAAGCGACATATTGGGGGTCTTTTATTGCACTAATGAACAAGCTTAGCGATAAAGAATATTGGTCTGAAATAGATGTGTTTTCTCCAAATGATGTAAGAAGAATGCTTGATGTCGAGTATATTAGTGAAATAGCTATTGCTGCTTTGCATGGCCCTCAAAACAAGAAACAGAATTTGGACAAATTCTATGAAATTTATGAAGATGATTTTGATCAAAAGGATGAGCTGGAAAGACAATTTGACACTTCTGCATTGGAGCTAATACAAATCCTCCCAAATATCGGTAAAACACGTTGGAGCAAGAAAACAGATTTTTACACACTATTCTTAATATTAATCGAACATAACGGTCAATTGCCTTTAGCAAAAGACCGAAGAGATATTGCACAAAATATACTTCTTGAATTTGGTAATGAGGTAGATCAATTTGTAAGAGCAGAACAAAAAGAGCAATCAAAATTCTCTGTTGATGTCAAGGAGTACGCATCTGGAATTCGAGCGTCTACCGATTTGGCTAGTAGGAAGAGAAGACAAAGTACATTAGAACATGTGTTGAGTTCTATATGGGATTAGTAAATACTAGTAATTTTTAGACTCAATTCACACATATCTAAATGTTATTTTAATTAATGGAGAACTAATCTTTGGATAAATTTCAAGAAAAAGAATGAGATATTCTATACCTGTTTAAAAAATTTCTAATAATACACTTCACCGTTAAAAGAGAATAATTCGGGTTTAGAAATAACACTCAAATACTTACATGAAGACCAACTTCTGGAATGATTAGGATTGTTTTTTGTTCACACTTTAATTTCCTTTGAACAATCTGAGGTTTGACTTTCAACTATTGAGAAAGGAAAATTGAATGGAAGAGATTGATATCAAGCCGAATGAAATTCGCCTTTTCATAACAGAGTGGGATGAAGATTTCTTTAATGGGGAGGATATTCGTGACGAGTTAATTTACGTGGCAAATACAAAAGAAGAAGCAGAAAAGATTATGTCATTATTTGTCGGAAAATTTCCTGAAGCTATTGGTGAAGAAGGTAACGAAAAGAAATATAGCATCTTCTTCACCGTAGAATTTGAAAAAGGAGACTTATCTTTAGATATCCTTTATACAGATGATCGATATGATGCAATAAATATATTTGAAGAATCATTAGCAAAAGCCAAAATCATTATACAAAGTCTGTAACAAGGATCTCTTTCCCTTAGTGATAATGCATCCTATTTCCAAGACTCATGATTAATTATTGCGCCAATTGTACTGGCCGATACATGAAAATAAGCTCCAATTCTCTTGTATGAAGTTTTAGTTTCCTGATATATAAACCTTATAGCATCAACTTTTAGTTTATCAACTTTTCTAGCTACAAAGTTCTCTGGCATTCTTCCTTTGACGGCCAAATCAAGTGGGTCACCTCTTGCAATTCTTAATAAAAAATGATTTGGTTTTTCGCAACCTCCTTTATCACAGCAGCCGGAGATTAACAAGTACAAAAAAAGACCCCGGGGGCACCAGGGTCTTTCGCGATTAGTACGATTCACACCTCAAAAATCCACCTGCATCATCCATAATTGGCTTACATTTATTCCTCACACAATCCGTATAGTTTTCATAAACACTACAACGATCCGTGATTTCCGTCGGTGTTGCCGTTGGTGCTGGCGTGGGGGTGGGCGTGGGGCAGTACGGGAGGGTTATCGGCGTTGTGAAGCAGTTCTCGGTCAGCAGATTGGGGAGCATACAGATATTGAACAACTCGTTATAGGCGAAACCAGCCGGGCACACCGCTTTGAGCTTTTCGGGCACGACACAGCATTCATTCTGCGGGTCGTACACCTCACCCTCAGCGCAAACCGGCTCTTCGCACGGGCCAAACTCCGGCCACAAGCACAGATCCAGGGGAATGCAGCGGTCATCGGAGGAGAAGAATCCCGCCGGGCAGCCGCAACCCTCGTCTGGCAGGCAGCCGAAACCTTCATCCTCAACATACCCATTTGGGCAAGGCGGCTCGGGCAGCCAGGGGCCGA
>DOVA01000096.1 GCA_003520315.1 Rikenellaceae bacterium
AATTACAGGTATACCTTTAACTTTTATGTCTTCGATAATAGGCGCCGAATCAGGGATGCCTGGACTTTTTATAACTTCGTCTGCTTTCAGAATAAGTTCGCGAGTATGTCTTCCTTCCTCATAATCTATTTTCCATCTTTCAAGTGATTCTTTTGCCTCCTGTGAAAGCATGCCGTTGTCTGAAAGAAATGTTTCATGTCCTTTTATCTTAGCAAGGACAGCAGCTCCAACGCCGCTTTCGCCTCCTCCCAATATGACTACTCTTGACATATTATCTTATTTTTAATGTTATTAATGTAAATACAGCAAGTAAAATGGCTATTATCCAAAATCTTGTTACAATCTTTGCTTCAGGAATTATTCTTTTTGGGATACGTATTAACGCATCTCCGTCAATTTTCTGAAAATGATGGTGAAGAGGAGTCATTCTGAATACTCTTCTTCCTGCTCCATATTTTATTCTTGTATACTTAAAATAAGATGTTTGGATAATCACGGAAAGACTTTCTGCCAGCAGAATGCCACAGAAGATGGGAATAAGCAGTTCTTTTTTTATAACAATGGCAGAAACAGCGATTATTCCTCCGATTGCAAGGCTTCCTGTATCACCCATAAAGACCTGGGCAGGGTAGGAGTTGTACCATAAAAAACCTATTAGAGCTCCTATAAATGCGGCAAGTACTATTACAAGTTCTCCCGTATATGGGATATACATAATATTCAGATAGTTTGAATAGATAATATTACCAGATACATATGCGAGCACTCCAAGTGTCGCCACCTCTATTGCCGATATACCTGTGGCAAGGCCATCAAGTCCGTCGGTTAGGTTTGTACTGTTTGACACAGCTGTAACAACAAATATGATAACTGCTATATATATTATCCATCCTGCAAGTTCTTCCCATTTCCCTCCAACCGGAGAGAGCCAGGAGTAGTCAAATTCATTTCCTTTGAAGAATGGTATGGTAGTTTTTGTACTTTTTTCTTCCTTAAAAAATGTGATTTTATCGGAGAATCCCTGTTGTGAAACTATTTCAGGGCGTGCTTCACCACCTCTTTGAGAAGAAGGTACTCTTATCACTGCCTGATCGCTAAAATAAAGTGTCAGTCCTACAACTAAACCAAGGGAGACTTGACCTATAATTTTAAATTTACCGGATAGACCCTGCTTGTTTTTCTTAAATACCTTAATATAATCATCGATAAAACCGACGAATCCCAACCATAGGGCTGTGATAATCATAAGGATCACGTAAACATTTGTAAGATCGGCAAGAAGAAGAGTTGGAACAAGAAATGAAATCAGAATAATTATCCCACCCATGGTAGGAGAATTTTTTTTCTGTTGTTCACCTTCCAGGCCAAGTTCCCTGATGGTCTCTCCTATTTGTTTTTTTGTAAGGGTTTTAATAATTTTTTTCCCAACGAACAGTGCTATCAGAAGAGATAATATTGAGGCAGAAATAGCCCTGAAGGAGATGTACTTAAAAAGTCCCATTCCGGGGAAATCAATTTTTCCGTTTAAATATTCAAATAGATTATAAAGCATCTCCTGTTATTATTTTATAATTGGTTAAAAGTTTCTGCTATTATCTCCTTATCGTCAAAGTGATGCTTTTCACCCTTTACATCCTGGTAGTCTTCGTGACCTTTGCCTGCAACGAGAATAACTTCTCCAGGTAAGGCAGTAATTATTGCGGTTCTAATTGCTTCTTTACGGTCTGTTATAAAAATTGTCTTTGATAAATCATTGTGGTTAAAGCCATTTTTAATCTCTTTAATTATTTCATCCGGGTCTTCAAAACGTGGATTGTCGGAAGTTACAATGATTCTATCTGAATATTTGGCTGCAATTTCGGCCATTTCAGGTCTTTTGCTTCTGTCACGGTTACCTCCGCATCCGAAAACGGTTGTTAGTTTTTTACCTCTGGCTGTCTCGCGAAGAGTCTTCAGTACATTTTCAAGTGCGTCAGGTGTATGTGCATAGTCAACTACAGCAGTAATGTCGTTTTTGCCTTTAAGATATTCTAACCTGCCTGCTACTGATGTCATATTGCTTAGCTTAAGCAGCACTTCTTCCTTGTTAGCTCCCAATATCACTGCAGTAGCATATACTGCCAGAATATTATATGCATTGTGCTCACCTATAAATCTTGTCCATACTTCTCGATTGTCAATATTTAACAACATCCCGTCCATGCTTTTTTCAATTATTCTGCAATTAAAATTTGCAGGAGAGTGGCATGAGTAGGTATATTTTTTTGCAGATGTGTTCTGCAGCATAACCATTCCGTTCTTGTCGTCAATGTTGACAAGTGCAAAAGCAGTAGAAGGCAGATTGTCGAACAAACTTTTCTTGACTCTGATATACTCTTCTAAAGTCTTGTGATAATCAAGATGGTCGTGTGTAATATTTGAGAAGATAGCTCCTGTAAAATGAAGTCCTGCGACTCTTTTCTGGTCGAGAGAATGTGAACTTACCTCCATAAAACAGAATTCACATCCACATTCAGCCATTTGTGAAAGAAGCTCGTTTATTTCAATTGGATCGGGAGTTGTATGTGTTGCACCGACTTGCTTGTCTACCACGAAATTAGCAATTGTAGAGAGCAAACCACATTTGTAGCCGAGTTCTGTAAATAATCTGTAAAGCAATGTAACTGTGGTCGTTTTTCCATTGGTGCCTGTTATTCCAATAAGTTTTAAACTTTCGGAGGGATTACCATAAAAGTTTGATGCTATAATGCTTAGAGCAAGATGGCTGTCATCTACTTGTATTATTGTTGCAGGTAATTGTTCTTCAGGTATCTTTTCACAAACAATAGCAGTGGCTCCTGCTTCGACTGCCTGCCGGATAAAGTCGTGACCGTCTGAAGTGACACCTTTGAATGCGACAAAGAGAGCACCTTTGCCAACTTTACGTGAATCAAAACATACAGTTTTTATGTCGATTTCCTCGTTACCTATTATCTGCAACACTTTGCATTTTGAGAGTATCTTCAGAAGTTTCATATTTATCTGATAATTGTAAATAGATATATCCTTTGTTGTCGCTATTATTCCCAGGGAAGAAATTTTGTGCAACCACTCTTCCCTTTCCGCTAAATTTTACATTATATCCTTGGTTTTCCAGGATATAGATTGCATCACGTATTCCCATTCCGGTTACTTGAGGTATGGAGTCACATTTCATTGACTCTTCGAGTTGAGTAATTATCTTAGTCTTTTTCAATGAAATGTTGCCGTTGCCTTTCACTGGTTCGTTCCATTCTGGTGAAGCAACATATATCTTATCTGAAATTTTCTTAAAGACTGGAGCCGCCCAGCCACCACCGTAAAAATTACCTTTTGTTCTTCCTGTGTATAAAACAACTATAGCAGAGTATTTTGGGTTGTTTGACGGGAAAAATCCTGCGAAAGATGCCTGATGTCTTCTATATCCTTCCCTGTCAGTATATCCCGAACCGTTAAAAGCTATTCTCGCTGTCCCTGTTTTGCCTGAGATACTATAACGCTTGTCGTTTAAAGCTTTGGCTGTTCCCTCTTCAACAACACTCCTAAGTGCTTTGTGAACAGTTTCTATGGTAGATTTTGAACAAATTGCACCACTCAATTCAACAGGCTCAAATTTTTTTTCTATTACTCCGTTTCTTTGAATATTATCTACAAAATATGGTTTCATCATTTTGCCTCCGTTAGCTATAGCATTGTAGAAGGCTAAAGTGTGCATGGGAGTCAGCAGAGTTGCATAACCTATTCCCATGAGAGGAAGTGTAAGTTTTGACCAAGATACGTCTCCTGGTGAATATATAACAGCTCTTGCCTCTCCTTTGATATCCAAATTAAATTTTTCATTGACCTTCATGTTGTTGATTCTTTCAACAAAGTGTTTCTCGTTGTTGGCATAAAATTCAACTGTAAGTTTGGCAAATGCCACGTTTGACGATTTTTCAAATGCTTTTAAAACGTTGATTTGGCCATATCCTCCGGCAGTAACATCCGAAATAGTATGTCCGGCATAAGTCCATTTGCCATTTCCTGCATCGACGGGAGTTTCAAGAGTCACATACCCATCTTCTATAAGAGAGACAAGGGTGACAAGTTTAAAAGTAGATCCCGGTTCTGTAGCCTGGCCAATTGCATAGTTGAAAACCTCATCAAAATTTCCATTGCTGTCCTTTCTCATGTTTGCAATTGCTCTGACAGCACCGGTCTGTATCTCCATGACAATAGCAGTTGCCCCTTCGAACTGGTCAGAAAGAGAAAGCTGTTCTTTAAGAGCTGCTTCTGCTGCTTCTTGGATATCTATGTCGAGTGTAGTCTGAACATCATATCCGTCCTGAGGTGGTATAATTTTATCGATGTCAACGGGCTTCCACTGGTTTCTGAGAACTCTCTGAACTACTTGTCTACCTGGTGTTCCTTTGAGGTAATAATCAAAACTCTCCTCGATTCCCACACCCTGTCCATTAGAGTTAATAAATCCTATTGTGCGGTATGCCAGTCTTCCATACGGGTTATTTCTTTTGTTTTTTTGTTCATAGATGAAGCCTCCCTTAAGTGAACCGAGTTTGAAAAGAGGGAAATTTTTAATTGTTACAAGTTCAGAGTGATCGACCAGTCTGTTGCCAAGCGATATGTCCCTGTCTTTTATTGCTCTTGCATTTTCAATTCTTTTTTTGTACCAAGCTGCAGTATTGTCTCCAAAAAAATTGCTAAGTGCAATTGCCAATGAATCTTTAAATTTATCAAACACAGCCTGTTCTGGTGCAACACAATCCATTTTAATTTTGTAGTATGGAACAGAGGCAGAGAGTATTCTACCATCACATGCCAGAATGCTTCCACGGTTGGCTTCAATTTCTTCTACTCTAAATGTTTTAACTTCGTTACTGAGATCTTCAGAGGCTACAAACTGCAAATACACAATTCTTGCAATAATCGCAATGCCGATTAACACAAAAAGTGCGTATACTACAAAAGCTCTATTCATCTCTGTTTTCATACTATCTCTCAATGATTACACGTTTAGGAGGCTCTGTAGGATTTTTTAGTTTTGAATTATATTCAACAAGCCTTTTTTCAATCTCGAGTCGCTTGCTTTGATACAGCAGTTTGGCAGTTTTGCCTGTATAGTCGGCCTTAAGGTCTTTAATTATGCCCAAATTGCGTCTCTCTTTTATCTGACTGTTTTCAAAGCCATAGCTCATTCCAATATACACCAAAATGAGAAAGAATATATAGATCACAAAATAGGCATGTTTAAAGATGCCTGTTTTGACCAGCCACATTCCTCCGGCAATATCATCTATGATCTGTTTGACTTTCATCAGTTATTTACATTTTCTCTCCAACTCTAAGTTTCGCACTTCTTGCTCTTGCATTTGATGCAACTTCAGTTTCGGATGGTATGATTGGTTTCTTTGTTATTACTTTAAAAGGTGAAAGAATATTGCCAAAAAAGTCTCTTTCAGATAACCCGCTAATATTCCCGCTTTTAAGAAAATTTTTGACCATTCTGTCTTCAAGAGAATGATAGGTAATTATCACTACTCTTCCTCCTTTTTTGAGAGAGGACAGTGCTCCGTGAAGAAATCCCTCAAGTGCTCTCATTTCACCGTTAACCTCAATTCTTAGTGCCTGATATATTTTAGCCAAGTATTTATATTCGTTAAATCTTGGTATTAATGGTTCTATTGCTTTGTTTAGATCGGTTGTAGTCATTATTGTATTTTCAGTTCTGTATTTGCAGATAAGATTAGCAACCTTCTTGCTGTTTTCAACTTCGCCATAATCGGCAAAAAGAGTTTCCATTTCTTCTTCTGAATATGCATTTACCACATCTGCCGCTGTTAACTTTGAATTACTGCTCATTCTCATATCGAGAGGTGCATCATATCTGAACGAAAAACCTCTTTCTCCTGTGTCAAACTGATGTGATGATACACCCAAATCACAAATTATTCCGTCAACATACTCATAACCTTCTAATCTTATGAAATTTCTTATAAATCTAAAATTGTTGTTTATTAATGTTAATCTATAGTCGTCTGGAGCATTTTTAAGAGCTTCCTCATCTCGATCAAAAGCAATAAGCCTGGATTTCTTATCCATCCTCGAAAGGATCTCTCTGCTGTGTCCTCCTCCTCCCAATGTGGCATCTACATATACACCCCCAGGCGATATTGCAAGGGCTGACACACTTTCGTCAAGCAGGACAGGTGTATGATAATCACTCATGATGTAGTGCCTCCTTATCCTAATATCTTTTCCAGTAATGAAAGATAGTCGTTGTCAGATAATTTAGAGTTCTGGTATTTTTCGCTGGCCCAAACTTCGATTTTGTTGCCTATCCCGACAAAAACCACTTCCTTGACAATTCCTATTTTTTCAAGTAATTTCT
>DOVA01000074.1 GCA_003520315.1 Rikenellaceae bacterium
TGCAGAAGAATTGCAGCAGATAGCAAGTGAAATTTTTTCGGAAGAAAAAATGAAAGTATTAATTTACAAATAATTGTGACAAAAGAGGAAAAATATATATTTGACAATTCATCACCCTTAAGCGATGCTCTTGTCTGGTTAGAGCGTGAAACCAATCTGAGAACCAGTCATGCAAGAATGCTGACAGGTGCAGTCCAGGGTAGGTTTCTTGGCCTTGTTGTGAGGTTGCTTAAACCCCATAGAATATTGGAAATAGGTACATTTACCGGATATTCGGCCATTTGCCTTGCTACGGGACTTGACGAAGGAGGTATTCTTGATGCTGTCGAAAAAAATGATGAGCTTGCTACACTAATAGAGGAAGCAATTCAGAGAGCTAACCTTTCAGACAGAATAATGCTTCATTATGGAGATGCGTTGGAAATTATTCCAAAACTCAATAACAGCTACGAGCTTGTTTATATAGATGCAAACAAGAGGGAATACACCAGATATTTTGACTTGATAATAGATAAGATTCCTTCAGGAGGGATTATTCTTGCAGACAATGTGCTCTGGGATGGAAAAGTCTATAAGGACAATATCCCTACCGATTCCCAGACCCAGGAAATTCTGAAGTTTAATAAAAGAGTCAGGGAAGATAATCGCGTGGAAAATTTTATCCTTCCACTACGTGACGGGATAAATATCATTAGAAAATTATGAGTGATGTCTTAAGTATCAATGATACTTCACTTCCATATCGTAGTTCCACCTGTCAAAATACAAATTGCCACCTTTCCACTCAACTTCACCGCGTTGGAAGTCAACAGTTTCACTCCTCGGATAGATTTTTGCAGGGAATAAAGGTGCCGAAATATCCTGATTGACAATCATTCGATATGCATCTATCCCTTTTGTATAGAAATAATAGACTTCATCATTACCCAATGCACTTTTAACTCTTCCAAAAGACTGATCCACAGGAACCCAGCCTATACCATCATAGTAAATTTCAGCCCAGTCGTGCAGATTGAGATTACCGGGGTGCATCATCCATCCTGACTGCCATTTGGCAGGAACCCCTGCACATCGTGCCATCGTAATCAGAAGCAGCGATACTTGCCCACAATCTCCATGGCGATTTGCAAGTACATATTCCGGAATGTTTTCAATTGTGGAATATTCTCTTGCACTTGCCCATGGAAAATTACTGTCTATCCACTCATATATCAGCTTGATTTTTTTGTATGGGTTGGTTTCACTGCCGACTATTTTAGCAACAGTATCCTTGATTTTGTTGCTGAAAACTATATGTGGAGGTATCTCCGATGTATATTTTTTGTAGATAGAATCTTCAATATTATAAGGCTTAATATTGTTTGGGTCGAAATTAAAATGCTGACTATAGCATGTATATTCTAAGTTGTAGGAGAAAATAGTGGCAGAATCCTTGACAGCCTTTTTCTCCATATAAATTGACTTATGCAAATATTTGTCAGGAGAAATTAAGAAATCAGGCTGTGATGTTGAAATCAAACGAATATTGGATTGACTTCTGACATCGCCTCTTGGATAAGGCATCCATACCCTGACAATTTCCCCATCGGGCACTTCGTTGGGTTTGACAGATAATGTATATTTAACATTCATTGTTACAGGCTTGAAATAAGTGCCATTAACATTTTGGCGTTCAGAAATCAATTGAGGAATGTGTTTAGCAAGGAATCGTGTTAACGAATCTCCTGCTTGACCTTCAGCAGCGACGAAATGTTTTGCAGCAATGGAGTCTATTCTGAAAAGGTTTCTTGCTGCAGATCTGAAATAACATTTTTTGCCATCAATGATCATGTTTTCAAGAGCATTAGTCTGTTCCCAATGTTCAATTTCACTTTTTGTGACGTTGGGATAATATCTCTTAATATAACTGATTACTGAAGAGTCACTTGCCCTGAAATCGTATCTGATCCGATCCATCTTTTCCAGCTCAAAATTGAGATTCCACCTTTCAATTTCAGGCAGAGTATCGCTCATCAATCTGATTTTTATCAATTTGGATGCTTCAGTAAAATTACCTGATGATATTTCATTGTTAATATGTGCAATAGCAGGCAACTGGTAACTCTTTTCTCCTGAACAGGATATGATCAGCAGAAAAAGAAAAGGCAAAAAAATGGATTTATGTTTCATTTTTTTCTTTTTACTTACAGCGTTCGTAGTAACTTCTATCCCTTGTGTCAACTTTTATCCTTTCGCCCTGGTTTATAAAAAGTGGCACCATAATTTCAGCACCTGTTTCAAGAGTAGCCGCCTTCAAAGCATTTGTAGATGCCGTATCCCCCTTAACGGCAGGTTCAGTGTAGGTTACTTCTAATTCAACAAACGGAGGTAGTTCACAAGTGAGTGCCCTCTCCTGGTCAGCCAGAAACATCATCTCCACATATTGACCCTCTTTCATTAGATCGGCATTTTCAACCATTTCTGGATCAAGTGTGATTTGCTCAAATGTCTCGGTATGCATAAAATTGAACCCCATGTCGTCTTTGTATAAAAATTGATAAGGTCTTCTCTCAACATTAAGGATCTCAATTCTTTCACCGGCAGTATATGTGTTTTCAAGTATTTTACCATTTTCAAGGTTTCTCATTTTAACCTTCACAAATGCACCTCCCTTTCCTGGTTTAACATGTTGAAACCAAATAATGCTGCATGGTTTTCCATTAAAATCAATACATAAACCGTTTTTAAAATCCGCAGTTGTTGCCATATTTTTGTATATATTTGTCACAAATATACTACAAATATCGGAATGTAGCGCAGTTGGTAGCGCACTACGTTCGGGACGTAGGGGTCGGGCGTTCGAGTCGCCTCATTCCGACAAAGCAGTACGAAAATTTTGTATAAAAGAAAATTAGTACTAATTTTGCAATCCCAAAGTTAAAGAATGGTGTCATAGCTCAGTTGGTAGAGCAAAGGNNTGTGTCCCTGGTTCGATTCCCGGTGACACCACTTAAAAAAGACTCCATAATTGTAAAATCTCTGAGATATCTATATTTCAGGGATTTTCCTTTTCTCTAAAAATGTTAAGCCACTTATGATAAAGATTGAACAGATAAGAAATTTTTTTCCTTCTCAAATCCGTGGAAATTCGAGTTTCGATAAGCGCATACTGAAAGAATATTTGCAATTGATGATTCTGGATTACCTTTCTTCTACTCCAAGCATCAGAAAGATGGCTTTTATCTGTCGGCTTTACGGCGTAATATTCATTTTCCAGAACTATTACTCAATTTGGGGTTGAGCGGACATATTATTACAAATATCAAGGGTCGCGGATTCTTTTTCCCATTTCCCGTTCTTTCCGACGGTGTATTGTGCAGTATGAAAATTGCTGTAATGTTAGCCCGAGCTAAAGGCCGTGATTTTTATGACC
>DOVA01000081.1 GCA_003520315.1 Rikenellaceae bacterium
TTTAATTTTTCTCTGAATGGACCAACAGATTATCCTTCAGTGCTTGTTGAAACTTTGTTTTTGAGTTCCTTGCCAGATGAGGAGAAAATATCTGACCCTCAATTTAGAAGAAAAATGATGATTGAAGTGGCAGAAGGGGTTGAAGATTATCTGAAAATTGTGAAAAAGGAGGCTAAAAAAGAGAAGTAACAGTCTGATGGGATTTGAACTTAAGTCTGACTATAAGCCTACGGGAGATCAGCCTGAAGCTATTGAGCAACTGGTCAACTATCTTCAAAATGGTGTAGAAGCTGTGACCTTACTTGGTGTGACCGGTTCAGGTAAAACTTTCACTATGGCAAATGTGATCGAAAGATTACAGAGGCCTGCTCTTATATTAAGTCATAACAAAACTCTTGCTGCCCAGCTGTATGGAGAGTTTAAAGAGTTTTTTCCCAACAATGCTGTAGAGTACTTTGTTTCGTATTATGACTATTACCAACCCGAAGCATATCTGCCTACTACCGATACATATATTGAAAAAGATCTGAGCATTAATGATGAAATTGAAAAACTGAGACTTCACACTTCCAGTTCACTTCTTTCAGGGAGAAGGGATGTGATAGTTATTTCAAGTGTCTCATGTTTATATGGTATTGGGAATCCTGAGGATTTTCATGCTAGTACTGTAAAATTGAAAAAGGGACAAAAAATTTCAAGGAGCAGATTGCTCTATGCACTCGTTGATAGTCAGTACTCAAGAAACGAGGCTGATTTTAAAAGAGGAACCTTTCGTGTCAAAGGTGATACAATTGATATTTATCCTGCATATTCGGATACTGCATGTAGAATAATATTTTTCGGAGACGAGGTGGAATCAATAGAGCTTTTCGAACCAATTACCGGCGCTATGATTGATGAGCTGGACGAAGTGTCAGTTTATCCTGCAAATATCTTCGTAACTACAAGAGAACGTATAAAAAATGCAGTAAGGGCAATTCAGGATGATTTGACAAAGCAGTTTGACTACTTAACAGGCATCGGCAAACATCTTGAAGCTAAAAGACTGAAACAAAGGGTTGAATATGACTTGGAAATGATTAAGGAGATAGGTTATTGTTCCGGAATTGAGAATTATTCCCGATATTTTGATGGAAGAGCCCCAGGAATGAGACCTTTTTGTCTGATAGATTATTTTCCGCGTGATTTTGTCACGTTTATAGATGAAAGTCATGTAACAATTCCTCAGGTAAGAGCCATGTACGGAGGAGACAGGTCGAGAAAGGAGACTCTAATTGAGTACGGATTCAGACTTCCTGCAGCAGCAGATAACAGACCTCTTAAGTTTAACGAATTTGAAAGTATTTTGGGACAAAGAGTTTTTGTAAGTGCAACTCCTGCTGATTATGAACTAAACATATCAGAAGGGTTAATTGTTGAACAGGTTGTTCGTCCAACTGGTCTTCTTGATCCTCCGATAGAAGTCCGCCCTGTAAAAAATCAAATAGATGATCTATTGGAGGAGATAAGAATCAGGGTTGAAAAGGATGAAAGAGTTTTGGTAACTACTTTGACTAAAAGAATGGCTGAAGAATTGGATAAGTATCTTGCCAAACTGGGGATTAGATGCCGATATATTCATTCAGATGTTGAAACACTTGAGAGGGTTGAAATACTTGAGGATTTTCAGGCAGGTAGATTTGATGTGTTGATAGGTGTTAATTTGTTGAGAGAGGGGCTGGATCTCCCGCAGGTTTCACTTGTAGCGATTCTGGATGCTGATAAAGAAGGCTTTTTGAGATCGGCAAGATCCTTGACACAGACAGCTGGAAGAGCAGCAAGGAACATTGATGGTAAAGTGATAATGTATGCTGATACTATAACTAATTCTATGAGAGTAACAATTGATGAGACAGAAAGAAGAAGAAAGAAGCAGATGAGTTACAATCTAATAAATAATATAGAACCAAAGCAGATTGAGAAAAAACTCCGCAATATACTTGGTAAAGAGAGGACCTACTCTATACCGAAAGAAGTGACGACTGTCATTAATGACCCTTTAATTACTTTTATGAAACCTGAACAGATAAATGCGGCAATTAAATCATTAAGAGAAGAGATGGAAAAAGCAGCTTCAGAGCTTGATTTTATGAGGGCAGCACAATTCAGGGACCAGATGATTGCATTAAAAAATTTGCTTGAGAAAAAAATATGATTTCTTCTAAGTTAGATAAAATTATCACTTCATGCTCGCAAAATGAGCAGAGGTGGCTGATAAGATCTCATGACATTGCATCAGAGCAACTTTCTGGCTTGAGTAGAGGTAATGGTTTGCCATTTATGGATCATGTTGTTGCTGTTGCTGAGATTGTGGCTTTTGAAATTGGACTTTCTCCGGAGGCAATTGCTGCAGTATTTATTCATGAAGCGTCAAGGTCCAATAATGAGTTGCTGGAAAGCTGCAAAAAAGAATTTTCTGACGAAATAATTGCAATGGCCAGAAGCTTAAATAAGATTTCCGAAATTAAACCAAAAGATACAGGACTTCTTTCTGACAATTACAGAAAATTGATAGTCTCATATTCACATGACCCAAGAGTTAGTCTGATTAAACTCGCAGACCGTCTTGAAG
>DOVA01000049.1 GCA_003520315.1 Rikenellaceae bacterium
TAAAGTATTAGCTGAAGCCATCTGGGTATCCCTTTCGTGTATGTGTATGGTAGCTAATACATTACTGGGAACTGGGTGGCTTTTCAATTCAATTTTTTAGTAGTGAGTTGTGGTTTTACCCACAATGAACCACGAAGCCTCTTTTCTTTTTGTGGAATACCGCTCTGGGTATAGACACATAAAATCTTGGTCAATGATTTATGCATAGGAACTATTCTGTCCTTGTTTCCTTTTGAATTTTTGATATGAATTATCCCACAATCCACATCAACATCTTTTGTTTTCAAAAGTCGGATTTCGTTTAGACGAAAGCCACAACCGATAAACATCCTGAGCATTACAGTAAAACATGCAGCATTGTGACGATGTTTTTCAACAGAAAAAAGCAGCATATCATCTGCAACTTTCACAAGCGCAGATAGTTCATCTTCATGAAAGATATATGGGACGTAACTCCTGTTGCTGATTGATTTCTCTGGTACGAAAGCAGTGAGCCCAAAGGACTGCAGATATTTTGCAAACTGTATATAGTGGGATATATAGACATTTACTGTATTTACATTTAGTTTCTCAGGGAGATTGGCAAGCCATTCATCGATAATGTATGATGGAAGATTTTGGCTGTTAAACCCACTATTCTGTAAATACTTATCCAGAGAAATAAAAATGTGCCGTACTTTTGCAGCATTGTGTCCCTGACTTTCTCTCAGGTTCAGATATTTATCGAATTTCTCTTTTAAACAGCTTTCAAACACTATAGCATTTCCCATTGGTCAGATCACCTGCCTTTCAAGGAAATAAGCAGCAACCTCATTTGGAAAATCCGGTACTTCAAGGGCACATTGTCTTAATCGCTCTGCTTCCACACGGACATAATATCTGGCAACATCAGGTGAAGTCTGTCCTAAAACCTGTTGTATTTCGGAGTAAGTTTTTCCTTCTTCAAGAAGCTGTGATGCTAGGCTTGATCTTAAAGCATGAGCACCACGTCTTCTGGAAGATGCGTCTATGCCGGAATGCTTAATTGCTCCCGACACAACGGCATGGATTCCTTGTGTACTCAAAGCTGATGTAACCGGACGTGGTTTTGTTAAAAATACATTAGGAAGGCAGGAATCTGGTCTTGCATTATTTAAATAATCTTCCAATGCAACAGATATGTCTGGCAGTAGCGGAAACTCGATGGGCACGATTGTCTTTTGTTGTATCAGTCGTATTACTCCTTCTGTACGATGGATGTCATTAATGCTTAATCCAGCTATATCGCACGATCTTACTCCAAGTTTTGAAGCCATCAGGATAATGCAATAATTCCTCTTACCTGTATAAGTATTCCGATCTATAGAACCTAAGATTGCTTCTATCTCTTCTACAGTATAAACAGATGGAACTGGTTTATGGCGTGGAACTGATGGAATCGAACGACTGATATCATTCTCGTTAAGTCCATACTTATAAGCATAACGAAAAAACATCTTCATTGTCTTATGAAATCCCGATTTATCGTTTGCCAATATGAATCTTTCATGAACATGGTCTGGTTTTATCTTGCAGATATCTACAATTCCAATGGATTCCATATGTGCAAAAAACCTTGATACTGAATGAATATGGTGTCTGATATTAGTTTTAGTCTTGCCAGTTCGCATAAGATATATTTCGTACTCAGCAATGATACTGTCATAACAGGAAGACACATAAGGCTTCAGTTGATGATTTACTGGTCTCCAATGAAAATCTCCATTTAATGAATGATTTAGTCTCTCAACCGTACTCTGATATAGTACCGATTAATCTTTTGATAGATTTTTCATTTGGATCATAGCTATAAAAGTTTTTCCTGCTTGAACAGAATATTCTCCTTCAAAACGTTCAGAGCAAAATTTCGTCAAGGAATTGTATATGTACCTGATGTGATAATATACACCTTTTGGAGAATAGCCATCAGAAAGCATTTCTGCGAGCAATTTTTCTGATAATTCAGCACAGTGCTTATTAGCTTGTTCGAACATAAAAAAACCTCCTTTAATTGATGTTGTTACTATAATCACATCATAAAGGAGAGTAGATTATTATGTTACGAGTTTTTTTGAATAATCTGATTTGATAAGTATTTTTTGAATTAAAATCCATGACAGCAAACTCAGCACATAACACATATATGACTTGCTCTTATTGCTCCGTCCTGGCTCTTTCATAACTTGAACCGGAGTTTCATCTTATGTACAGTCATACATTATGTAGAGTTAGGGCTTTCATTCCTGGAGAGTAAAGGATTTGAGAGAACTTAACTCTACATAATTTTAGATGTTATTTTTGAGCCATTTTAGAAGTTCGTCTTTTTCTCTACTTGAATAGGGCTGGATAGAATCATCTAACTGAGTAGCTGCCTCTATAATATATTTTCGCTTTAACTCGGGGTTACATTTAGCATATACTTCAGTGGTTGTAACCGACGAATGCCCCAGGAAATCCCTGATATATATAAGGTTTACCCCACTTTCCAACAGGTGCATGGCTTTGGAATGCCTAAAAACGTGTGGATGTATTGATTTGATGAGAATTAACGGATCAATCTGTCTAGCCGATTGCAGATGCTTTTTCAGTATGTATGCCACTCCCGAACGCGAAAGGGGCTGGCCGGACCTGTTAGTGAAGAGCGATTGTTCGGGCTGAATTATTTTGTGTCGTTCCACATACTTCAGTAATATTTCTGAGGCGTTGATGCTTATAGGGATGACTCGTGTTTTCTTTCCCTTCCCCGTTAGGGTAACAGTATTTGGCTTCCTAAATGAGATGTCGCCAAGATGCGAATCAATCAATTCCTGCACTCGGCAACCCGTTTCATACAAAAAGGAAAGGATTGCTAAGTCCCTAATACCGTCTTGCATGCTGGAATCTGGCTGTTTCAAGATAGTTGCAATGGCCTTTGTCGGCAAATATTCAACTGTGGCTGTCGGTGCGCGTTTAACGCGCAGTTGTAAGATATCCTGACAATCCTTGCTATTTTCTGGAAATCTACGGATCACGTAGTTACAGAAAGCTTTCAAAGCAGCGAGGCGTTGGTTACGTGTACTGACACCGCAACCCCTTACGTTTTCCAACCAGTCAAGAAACCTGATGACCTTATCAGCTCTAAAAGTGGATATATCAAAGTTTCTTGGCTTGCATGTTCCAGATTCCTCGAGGTACTTGATGTAAAGTACGAAAGTATCTCGGTATGATTTCAATGTATTCTCAGAAAGACCAGCCTCATTTGATAAATAGCGGCAGAAAAACTCGGTCACTATATGTCCCATTTGCTTTTTCATAGTTCACCAACCTCCGGAAAAATGAGATTGGCATCTTTCTCCCCATACTTTAGGACATCAATGAAGTATTGCCTAGTCAATCGTAGATAGATTTCTGTTGACTCAATGCCCTTGTGCCCCAAGTAAATGCTCAGTACTGGCAGTGAACAGTAGGGATCCATCCCCTTCG
>DOVA01000232.1 GCA_003520315.1 Rikenellaceae bacterium
TTTTTAATGTAACTCCTCCTGAATTAGCTCCTTCCGCGATAGGATGATGAACCACCAAGGCATCTACCCCGGTAGCGGCAGCAAGTTCGATCGCATTTTCGGTCAAAGTCATCAGGACAGCAAGGCATTTGACTTCCGCTTCCATACATCCCCATACGAGTCCGGGAAGCTCCATAACTGATTTACCGGGGATGTTGGATGTTTTCATAGTAACAAAATGATTGCCTCCAGTAATGTCTGCAAATGTTTTAACTACACGTCCGCCTGTAATTACATCCAAGGCTTTAACAACATCTTTTACATATACTGTTTCTGACAAATTTGGCACTCTCCTTTTTTGTTATATATTATTCAACCAATATTATTAATTTACTAAAAATATGCCTGTTGTTGGTGATCTTAAAATATTTCTATCGACCCTGCATTAAAGATGTCCTGTTCATTCCTTAATAACCATGCTGAAATGCCAGTGGAAAAATCCAGTAAACATGATCATAAAAGAATTTTTCATAGATCCATTTCTATAAAAAAATTAAGGACAATATTTCTATTAGACTATCAACTTTATAAAACCCTAGTCTTTAGGAACAGACAGATTGACTCTCGCTGACAATACTGTTTTCACAAACAAACAAAAGAATTCTTAAGAAGGCAATTAATTATGAGATTTGCTTAATCTAACAGCAATAAATCTTTACAAAAAGTAAGAAATTTAATATTGGCTACGTTAAATTTTTATCTCTTCTTCTTAAAAAAATTTTTAATAAAGTAATCAAACTCTCTGATAGAGAGTAGATACTTTAGGTATGCTATAATTATCCGAAGCAATTCCTCCTTAATAAGGCAAATTCTGTCTTTTTTAGAAAATTCAACATGCCAAAGCCGATTCATCATCTATGATGAATCATTATCTGGTGTTTTCTGATAATTGTCAATACTCACATCAAAATTGTCAAAGGATATCTTGATTTTTATAAAAAACCACTGCTGTCTAAACAACTAAAAAATTTAATGATTAAAGGAAATTTATGTTGCAATAGCTATATATAAGCCGCAGTAAAAACATTTTGAACATGTATGATAAGAGATAGCGTCAGTTTTATAATAATTCTTGTATTGATCATTATTGATGGTTGAATATTGTTTTGATGAACTTAACAATACTTTTGATACGAAATTCCAGGCTGCTTATACTCTCACGGCATATAGTTGAGCCATATGCAAAAGAAGCAACTCCGAAACAGAAAACTTTCTTGCCCATGTACTTGGGCAGGAGATCCATGTAGGCACTAGAGCCGACCGATACTACAGCTAAACTGCATTTGTTTCACCCGTACTTACTTAAAGGCTTTGAGGGACACGACATTCGCTTCCCACCCTCCTTGTTACCGGAATATCTGCTCTGCTGCTGTTTCTCCGCGAGAAGAAAAACCTTATTCTTTACGGTCTGATAAATATAGGCAAGACACAAGAAAGCTAACTGCTATTATTCCTTGTCATAGCAGACAGTTATGGGAGCAAAAACCTTATCCTTACTGCAAACCTTGAATTTTCAAAATGGGGAGGAATATTCACGCATAAACAACCGGATGCCACCATGACAGATTACTTGATCCATTACGGACATTTGTTTACCTTCGAAGGACAGAGCAAGCTCACACATGTCCTGATGTGTTAGATTGCTGCAATGAGGTGATGGTTTTTCCGGGAATCGCTTTGATATTCCCGAGAATTCCTGATGTTTTTTCGAGCTTGTAAAATATTTGCTCTATGCTTCTGTGTCTTCTACACTCTGTACAAGATTATCAAGATGGCGTTTCATCGTTAATTCTGCAAGTTCGCTGTCTCTTTGTTCAATTGCTTCAAAAATTTTTCTGTGCTCTGTATTGTATATATGTCCAGCTTTACGCCTAATAACTTCAAATTCTTTAGCATATTCCTGTTTTTTCCTAAGCAGTTCAACGATTGCCTCAAGTATCTGATTGCCGCTTGCTTTGGCAAGAAGTCTATGGAATTCTGTGTCTAAATGAGAAACTGGTTTTCTGCTTTGTGCAAGAGATGTATGTTCTTCAACTATATATCTCAGTTTATCGATATCTTCATCTGTTGCGTTCTTAGCAGCAAGTCTGGCAACTTCAATTTCAACGGGTCGGCGAGCGGTCAAAAGGTCGAGGAGCCGACCCCTTTCGGTTTTATCAAATACATCCATGAAACCTTCGGTCCACTTATCCTGCCATTTCCATTCCTCAAGTTCTTGCAGGCGTCTAATTCCGGCCTCCGAGAGGGTACGCCCCTGATTGCTCTGTTTCTTGGTAAACCCCCGGCAGTCCATCTCCCGCAACAGTCTTCCAACCGTAGCCTCTGCCATGTTGTATCCTTTTTCATTGAGATGTCGCTGCACAGAGCCAGCTCCTTCCGGCACCCCTCTTTCTTTAAGATACAGCAAAATATCATATACTACGTTTTCGTCCTTTATCTGCATCATTCAATATAACGCTCCCCGCATTATTCAACATAGAATTCTTCTTCAATCACAAATAATGATTAATAATACTTGGGTACGATAAGATATGCAACCAGTAAATTATGCACTATTCTTGATTTTCATGGCTCCGTTATTTTTGATTAACTCAAAAAATAATTAAATACCCTCAAGGAGTTTTTAGCAGGTGGTCTTCTTTCCGGAGTAAGGCCGTCTGTATTCGTTGTCTGTCTTCTTACCCGGAATATTTTTTTATATTGAACAGGGTTTTCTCCTTGATGTATGATTGGCAGACACGTACTATCTTTGCTTTAGAGAGAGAGCTGACAGGAATTATGATCACAGAGGAGAGGGGCGGCGGAATGAAAAAATATATTAAGATCATCGCTATCGTTGGATCTGCATGCCTCCTTGTATACTCCTCTGCTATGAACGCAGAGGCTGTGGTCATCTCGATCCTTGCTCCTTCTGCAGATGAACAGGTGCTTGAATCAGGAAGGGACTTTTACGTTATCGGCAGAATAGAACGTGAAGGTCTAAGGCCAGAGGATATGCCTTTCGATATCAGGGTAGATGTTGCAGAGACAGGCCTCGTCAGGGACGGAAAGATGATCCCCCTCAGGACCGTAAGCAGTCACGTTGACCATTTTACAGGGCTGACACCCGAAAGAGATATTTACTTCAGATATGAAGGAAAGGCCCCATGGGTGGATATAGGCCGTGAAGAACTCTACCGATCTCCTCCCCCTGACCTCGTATACCGACACGGGGATCCGGGAAGTTTCTATGATCCCTCGCTGAAAGCCGTTGTGACTAAAGACCGCTTTGCAGTCCTAATACAGGGCGGCGTAACCAAAGATTTTGACACTGCTTACAGCTACCCGGATGACCTTGGATGGAAACTCTACAGGATAATAGTAACAGCAGTCGCAGGAGATAAAGTACTTGCCCGCGCGGAGGCAGATATTATGTTCGGAACGGTCCAGGAGAAGGTCCTCGCAAGGTTTT
>DOVA01000094.1 GCA_003520315.1 Rikenellaceae bacterium
GCTGATAGGCAATATAAAGAGTTCAAAGACGCTATTGATGTGGATGCCTCAATTAAGGTAGCTGAGAAAGCAAAGAGACTATCTGAGAAATTTGCCGAAATTCAAAAGACCTTAGATCAATTCAGTATCAACTCAAGGATGTGGAAGCTTTCAAATCGATGCATTTATGGAACTGATGCAAATGATCGTATGGCAAGAACATCAAAAATGAACATGATAATGCATGGAGATGGCCATGGTGGAGTTCACCATCACAATGGGTTTTTAAATGTTAATGGGATATTTGAGGGTAGATTTGATATTATTCTCACAAACCCACCTTTTGGAGCAAATGTAGAACCTTCTGACGTAGTACTTGATTCGGAAATTGATACTCCAGAAGATGTTGAAAGAAAATATGTAGAAGCATATGGCGAACCTTACGTTACTGCTCGTGATAAACTAAAGGCTGCAAGAGGTAAGGCAATTGCATCTTTATTTAAACTTCCACAAAAAGGCGATGCTAAGGGAACAGTTAATAAAATCAAGACAGAAATCCTTTTTATCGAAAGGTGTATTGATCTTTTGAAGCCCGGAGGCAGATTAGGTATTGTATTGCCAGAGGGTGTATTCAATAATCCATCTCTTTCAAATGTTCGTGCGTTTGTTGAAGATAGAGCCAAAATTATGGCTGTAATAAGCCTCCCGCAGGAAACCTTCTTTTCAAGCGGAGCGTCCGTTAAGGCTTCTCTTCTATTTCTTAAAAAGTTTACTGTTGCAGAGCAAGCTGAATTTGATAAAAACAAAGCTGAAGCAAATGAAGAGACAAAAGCTAAGTATAATTTAGAGATCGAAAGACAGACGGAAGTTTTGCAGGTAGCCATAGATGAAGCTAAAAAAGCAAGAGATATGGGAGCAAGAAAAGCAGCACAAAAGGCTTTAAATGACTATCAAAAGAAAGTGGCTCATAAAACAGCTATTGAATCAAGAGCTTTACAAAAAGAAAAATTTAACTACCCAATTTTTCTTTATGAAGCTGAAAAGGTTGGAATTACTGCGACTGGAGAGCCTGACGAAAATGAATTATATCCTAATAATAGAGTTCCCGGTGGTCTTGAAAAAACTGCAATTGATTATTATAGGGAATTTTGCATAGATCCTACACCTTTTTTCGTATAAGCCCCTCGCCCACTGGGATTTTTGAGAGGGGCTTTGTAGTTTGGTATAAGGATTTTAGTAAATGGAAAAATACTGAAAATGCGTATTCTGCTTTACCAGAAGGGTGGGAAATACATGAAATCGGAAAATTGGTTAATCAACTTAAAGATAAAGTAAATATTGTCGAAACCGAACAATATGATATGATAGGCGTTAAATGGTATGGAGAAGGACTTTTTCACCGAGAAACTGTTCAAGGTGACGATTTAAGTTCCTCTTATGTTTACCCGCTGAAAAAAGGCACATTTGTATACAATCGTTTATTTGCGTGGAAAGAGTCATTTGCAATAGTGACAGATGAATTTGATGGTAAGTTTGTATCTAATGAATTTCCCAGATATGAAGTTAATACCGATAAAGTTTTGCCAGAATTCTTATACCTATTTTGCTTAACAAAGATGATGCAAAAAGAAATACTACGAAGGTCTGTTGGTTCTTCAGCAGTTAGTAGAAATAGACTCAGAGAGGAAATATTTGAGTCTATTGAAATTGTTCTTCCACCAGTAACGGAACAGAAAGTTATAGTTAATGATTGGAAATCATCGGTTGCTAGGGTTTCAATTATTGAAGAAAATATTAAAAAAATTGCTTTAAGTGAAGAAAAAAGCATTTTGGAATTAATTGGATTAAATTTTAAACCACCAAAGCCTCGGAAAGGCGCATTTGCAGTTAAGTGGGATGATTTATACAGATGGGATACGTTTTACTTTAGAGAAGATTTTATAGAATTGAATAAATCAATTAAAAGCTTAAGTTTTGATAAGCTTGGTAATGTTGTCAATTTCACGACTAGACCTTGGTCAGAAGACATGTTTGATGGGGATACATTTAAGTATATTGAAATCTCGGCAGTAAATAAGGAGGAAGGAATAATTGGCTATAGAGAGATTGATAAAAAGAATCCTCCAAGCAGAGCAACCACGCTTATAAAAACAGGAGATATTCTGCTATCTACCACTCGCCCATATCTTGGGGCATTCGCTGTTGTTCCCGAAGAGTATAATAATTGTGTGTGCTCAAGTGGGTTTTCCATAGCTGACAGCTATGATGAAAGCAGAATAAAAAAGGATTTTCTAATGTTTTTCTTAAAGAGTCAATCAGGGTTGAGACAAATGGAACAAAGAATGACTGGCGGATTATATCCAGCTATTACTCAAAATGAACTTGAAAATATAATGATACCAATTCCAGATATAGCTTTGCAGGAGGAAATTATTGTGAAACTTAAGGAGACACAAAAAAACACTAACGAAGATAAAATTAAACTGCAAATACTTAAAGAAAAGCAAAGAAATGCAATTGAAGATTTTTTTATAATTCAGAAATAGCAGGCTTCAGTGAGGCTTTCTGATGAATGAATTGTTATGTATGAAAGTGAAAAGACCTTAGTCTATGGCATAATAAACGCAGTTGCAAGTGTTGTACACGCAAGTGCTCATTGTTTGTAAGCTATTTAAGATCAAAACGAAATTCCATTTTATTTGGTCTCGTAGTTTATATTCACTTGCCAAATGAAAGAATTGTAAGCGTCAGAAAATCACATCTTGAATCGGTTACTTGACGCGGAGATCATCCGGCAGAGCATCAGCCCACGGCATCATCTGGTTCCAGCTTTCAGCATTGTCAAAACCACCGGCGGGAATCCGCTTGAAAAGATAAACGAGATAATCATAGATTCGACGTAAAGTTCGGCTGCTTTCAAGATCCAGTTGCTCATCGTCTGTCGGCTTAAGTTCAGCCCCATCTGCTGTTGGACGTTCTGTTCCAGCCGGTACAGCGGCAGGCCCAGGTTGTATTTCTGGTCCAGAAGCCAGGCCACCGTCTCAGCGCTGGCCGAACTTTTGGGCAGGAACGGCTCATAGCCCACCC
>DOVA01000139.1:0-1840 GCA_003520315.1 Rikenellaceae bacterium
TCAGTGCTGATTCCAAAGGAAAACGGTACCCATCCCCAAGGCTAAACTTTTCAACCTCCGATGGTGAGCCTAGAGGGATGCCATTGTTTTGCTTATTATATCCTTCACAGTTTCTCGCAGACTGCTTTGTTCCTATTGAAGCACTGAATGAGGGACTACCACTATCTGAGATTGAAGCTAAGATTAAAAAGACAATAGCGGATCATCTTGTTCAGCTAAATATTGAAGAGGATCAAAATGCCATATCCAGAACTGATGAACGTTGGTACTATCTTGCTCTGTTCTTGCTTGATTCTATTGAGTATAGAGAGGAGTGGCTTGCAAGAGGAGGCAGTTTGGCGGATTTTGATGATATAGAAGGCGATGCTGTACAAAGTACCCACAAAGCCAGACAAAATGGATTCATAGCACATATTAAAGCTCTGGAAGATCTTCTCAAAGGTTCAAATCATAAGCTTGGCAGAAAGCCAGATGATTTGTTGGACGTATTAGCAACTATTGCACTTGCTTCTCCTTCAATCTGCATACTTAGAACGTACAAAAATTTTGCGGGAGCAGATACTAATGTACCCACGGAATACCCAAGCCAACTTGCTAAGATTTTCATTAATCGGATGAATACACCCGAGTCCACATCACTTATCGAAGCTGTTTCGGGCAATCATAACCCACAACCTCACTGGAGAAAACTATTGACCTATTGCAAAAATGGCAACCTGCAGGCCGTGTTTGATGAGTATGTGCATGTCATAGTGGAATCTAATAACTTGAACCGGAATGAAAAACGAATGGAACTCCTTCACGGGATAATACGTGATTCCATGAACATCCACACTGCATCCTATCGTATTGATACTTATAATGGATTCCGTGATCGAATTCGAGACCAGAAGAAAAATAATGAGCTGCAAATCAGGAGTCATTTTGCAGTAGCTTTCACCAACAGCGATGGCGGACTCGACAAGGGCCAGGATCGAAAAAAAAGTGTGAGGAATTCATTTAACTCACCCTTCAGGCCTTTTGTATTAGCAACAACCTCCATCGGGCAGGAAGGTCTGGACTTTCATTATTATTGCAGAAAAATCGTGCATTGGAACCTCCCTTCAAATCCAATTGACCTAGAACAAAGGGAGGGAAGAATCAACAGATTCAAGTCTCTTGCGATACGTCAAAACATAGCATTAAGATATGGCAATCAGAAATTCAGTAAGACTATCTGGCCTGAAATGTTTGAGGCTGCATTGGAAAATGAAAAACTGGATAAAGGTTCAGAACTCGTGCCATTCTGGGGCTTGAATCATTCAGAAGATATGATTAAAATTGAAAGGATTGTGCCTATGTATCCTTTCAGTCGGGATATAGCCCAGTACCATCGCCTTATCAAGATTCTATCCCTTTACCGATTGACACTTGGGCAGGCCAGGCAGGAAGAGCTGCTTGAATACCTGTATACTAATCATACAGAGGAGGACCTGCAAAAACTCTTCATCAACCTAAGCCCGTTTTATAAAAAATTGTAAGGCACTATTGAAATGTCTGATAAACTTCTATATTGCAGTGGTTTAAAATAATAAAATGTTCATTTGGTAGTTGTTCATTGCTTAATATTTTTGGATATTAACACTTGACAATCAACGATTAAATTTATTGGATGAATACTCATAACTCAATTAAGAAGTCAACGAAGTATTATAAGATTATGAACGGAATATATCTTCAGTATCTACTCTAACATTGTGCTCCACTTGATGCGATTAACTCTAACAGAAAATTTGATGTTCTAGAATATATGTAGGAAGAGAATTGAAAGGTACTCTTTATTGCAGGTAGCATGTCTATA
>DOVA01000139.1:1861-3182 GCA_003520315.1 Rikenellaceae bacterium
CACACGTTGAGACAGTCGTCTTGATAGAGAGGCAAAAGCATTGAACGCCAAGGGATATGACGATTTAATCAAAATAGAAAAATAGCGTAAGAAGCACCGAAGTTGGGTAAAAATCCTGATTTTGGTGCTTTTTGCACGGGGGGGCATACTTTTACGCGAAAATAGAGGGTGAAAATTAATTTTTATCATAAAACTACTAAGTGATGGAAATTTGATGGTGATTGGGATGTAACGCACAATATTTACTGACTGATGATATTCAACGATTACTTATTGTATAATAGACATGTAAAAGTTAAATTCTGAAAATACTTAATTGATTTTCAATTATGAAATGATATATTTTCTAGGAGGTATGAGATTAGTGCTATTGTAAATCTACAGTTGGACAAACAGTATCAAATAACGAATTGTCACTGTATCTCAATGTGGAAACATGGGTGGTATGAGACAATCCCAATCTAAAAACTCCTTAATTCATATTTCTGATTATACAAAAAGTCTTTATGATGCTAAATGGTGCGGAGACACTTAATACTATGTCAGAATGGCAAAATTTTGAGATCAAGGCTTGGATTTTTAGAAGAATAAGACTCTGTGAAATTCAAGAACAAATTGAGGTGCAGAACCTCTTTTTGAAGTTCTAGTGCCGGGCAATATGTCAATCAGGGCAAAGTTACTCTTGTAGGAGAGCCATATCAAGAAGTCCAAAACGTTGATGATGAGATATCAAAAAATATCTGGACGTGTATCTTTGAGCTTAATGATGAAATACAACCAATACCCGAGGAAGTCCTCGAAGAGAACGTCATTGCAAAAAAGAAGACCGCCAAAAGATTATCTTTAAATGACTAAAAACTTTGGTGAAAAAAACGAGAGTGAAACTGTAAGCAGCCGTAAGATTATGAGTCCGTTTTATCGGACAGGTTGTGTGCTAGAGTTAAAGTGCGGTTATATATACACTTTAGAAAATCAATGTCTAAAAATGAAAAGGTAGGTAAAGAAAATGGACAATCAAACTCACAATGCTATAGTAAATTTTATTTGGGGTATTGCAGACGACTGTCTGCGTGATGTATATGTGCGAGGTAAATACCGCGATGTTATTCTGCCGATGACTGTTATACGCCGTTTGGATGCTATGTTGGAAGATACCAAGGCTGCAGTACTCAATATGAAAAAGAAGATGGACGCTGCAGGAATTGCTAACCAGTGGCCTGCTCTTTGCAACGCAGCTGGCCAGTCATTTTGTAATGCTTCGCCATTTCTCTTGCGCGATCTGACTAGCCGTGCAAAGAAGCAGACACTTAAAGCAGACTTT
>DOVA01000033.1 GCA_003520315.1 Rikenellaceae bacterium
CACTAACGTAACTGAAATCTTAAGTCGGGTAAAGCGCATCAGGAAGACGGACCATCGGGGAATGACAGTAGTATTCTCCACCTACCAGTCAATTGAGGTGATTTCCAGAGCGCAGAAAGAAATGCTATATACAAATGATGGATTTGGTGAGTTTGACCTCATTATTTGTGATGAAGCACATAGAACTACAGGAGTGACTCTCTCCGGAGAAGATGAATCTGCTTTTACAAAAGTTCATGACAATGACTTTATAATGGCTAAGAAGCGATTATATATGACCGCTACTCCGCGCCTTTACAGTGATGATATCAAAAGCAAAGCAGCACAGGCTGATGCCGAGTTATGTTCAATGGATGATGTGGCGTTATATGGAGAAGAAATATATCGCATAGGTTTTGGTGAAGCAGTCGAACGAGATCTGCTTACAGACTATAAGGTCCTAATTCTTACACTAAGCGAAAACGACGTTCCTCCTGCAGTTCAGAAAATGATCGCAGATAAGGAAAGTGAGATAAATACCGATGATGCCTCAAAGCTAATTGGCTGTATTAATGCTTTGTCCAAAAAGGTTCTTGGAGACGAAGGTATCATCAAATCAACCGATCCTGGTCCAATGCATAGGGCAGTTGCATTTTGTCAGAGTATTGCTGTATCAAAAAAGATCACCGCCACCTTTAATTCAGCCACAGAAGCTTATTTAGGATCATTACCCAGAGAAAAGAAAGAAGAGATGGTTACTGTTTCATCCAGACATATGGATGGCACAATGACTGTCCCTGTACGTGATGAGTTATTGGGCTGGTTAAAATCTGAGGCCGAAGAAAATGAATGCAGGATTCTCACCAATGTTCGCTGTTTGAGCGAGGGGGTTGATGTCCCCTCTTTGGATTCTGTTATGTTTCTTTCTGCCCGTAACTCTCAGGTGGATGTCGTGCAATCTGTGGGCAGGGTGATGCGAAAGGCTCCCAATAAGAAGTATGGTTACATAATCATTCCGGTTGTTGTGCCTGCAAATGTTGAAGCAGACAAGGCACTTGATGATAACGAGCGCTTCAAAGTTGTATGGACAGTATTGAACGCACTCCGTGCTCACGATGACCGGTTTAATGCGACAGTAAATAAGATAGAGCTCAACCGAAGCATCCCGGAAAATATTCTTGTTGGTCGTCCAGAGTACAGTTTCGGTACAGATGGAAGTCCAATTATGGTGGATCCAGATGTGTCATATGGAACTTCAAAAGACTTCAGCAACCAACTTGCCCTCCAATTTGAACAACTGCAAAATGTTGTATATGCCCGGATGGTATTAAAGGTTGGCGACCGCAGGTATTGGGAGCAATGGGCAAAAAGTGTTGCGGAGATCTCTCAAAAGCATGTCGAAAGGATTACTAAGCTGGTTAGAGAAAATGAAAAGTATAAGACTGCATTCAATAAGTTTATACAGGGCCTTCAGAAAAACATAAATCCAAATATTCAAGAGAAAGATGCAATCGAAATGCTGTCGCAGCATATTATTACGGCACCAGTTTTCGATGCATTGTTTGAAGGCTATTCTTTTGTAAAGAATAATCCTATCTCGTTGTCAATGCAAAAAGTCCTTCACCTCCTTGATGAACAATCATTGGAAAAGGACACTGAATCATTGAGTAAATTCTATGAAAGTGTCCGTAAGAGAGCAGAGGGGATTGATAACTCTGATGGCAGGCAAAAAATTGTTCTTGAATTGTATGAGAAGTACTTCAAAACTGCCATGCCAAAGATGGTGGAGAAACTTGGGATTGTTTATACCCCTGTTGAAGTTGTTGATTTCATTATCCATTCAGTAAATGACGTTTTGAAGAAAGAGTTTGGCAGGTCACTATCAGATGAAAACATCCATATACTTGACCCATTTACAGGAACCGGTACTTTTATTACTCGCCTCTTGCAGAGCGGTTTGATTGACAAGAAGGACCTGTACCGCAAGTATAAAAATGAGATTCATGCCAATGAAATTGTATTGCTGGCATATTATATAGCTGCAGTTAATATTGAGAACGCCTATCATGAAGCGGTGGAAGAGAATGATTACACTCCATTTGATGGGATCTGCTTAACCGACACATTCCAACTTGGAGAATCTGAAAATGAGGGTAAGCTCTTTTCTGAAATGTTCCCCCAAAATTCTGAAAGGGTAGCAAAGCAAATAAGAGTACCATTACGCGTCATTATGGGTAATCCGCCCTATTCAATCGGGCAGAAATCTGCCGATGATAATGCAAGTAACCAGGAATATCCAAAATTAGACAAGAGAATTTTAAATACTTACTCTGCGGGAACAAGTTCCAAAAACTCAAAAGCATTATATGATGCTTATATAAAGGCCTTTAGATGGAGCACCGACCGGTTAGATAAAAATGGAGGTATTGTGTGTTTTGTGTCCAATGGATCATGGTTAGATGGAAATACGCAGGACGGTTTTCGTAAAAGCTTGGAAAGAGAGTTTTCTTCCATATATGTATTTAACACAAGAGGCAATGCTCGTACCAGTGGTGAATTAAGACGTAAAGAGGCGGGAAACGTATTTGGTGGTGGGTCTCGGACACCCATTGCTATTACCCTATTAGTTAAGAATCCAAATCAGGAAGGGCAAAGGGCTTTTATCCATTATATGGACATTGGTGATTATTTAAGCCGAGAAGGCAAATTATTACTACTTAAAGACTACGGAACATGCTTAAATGATAAAATGACTTGGCAAACTATTACGCCTAACGAACATGGGGATTGGATAAGTCAAAGAAACGATGCATTCGGCCTCTATTTTCCGATAGGTGATCCAAAAGCATCATCTTACTTTTCAACATACTGTTATGGCTTGACTACAGCAAGAGATGCATGGGTTTACCACTTTTCAAAAAGAGAACTTTCGAAATTAGTTGCGAGGACGATTTGTTTCTTTAATAAACATATAGACAGTAACCGTATTATCAATAAAGCTAATGTTAATTCGAAGATTGAAATAAATCCAAATCAAATTAGTTGGTCAAGAGGTTTAAAGGGTTTACTGGTACGTGGTCACAAGATTCAGTATAATGAAAGTTCAGTGAGAGATGCCATTTATCGGCCATATACAAAACAACGAGTCTATTTTGATAAGTATTTAAATGAATATCTTTATAAATTTCCAAATTATTTCCCTTCAATAGATTCAGAAAATTTAATAATTACAGTTGCAGGTGTCGGGGCATCCAAGACATTTTCATGTATTATTTCAAACAAGATCATTGACCTACAAACATTATCTAATGCTCAATGCTTTCCACTTTTCTTCTACGAAGAAAGACCGCATGTAAATAGGAGTCTATTCGATGAGGATATTGAAAGTGATTATCGGAAACGAGACGGAATAAGCGATTTCATTCTGGAAAAGGCCAGAAAGCAATATGGAAAGCATGTAACAAAAGAAGATATTTTCTATTACGTCTATGGTTTTCTACATAGCTCCGAGTACAAGGAGAAGTATTCCAATGATTTAAAGAAGATGNNCTGTATCCCCTTGGTTGATGATGTACGTGATTTCTGGGCTTTCAGCAAGGCTGGTCGCAAGTTAGCGGACTTACATATCAATTATGAAAATGTCCCGCCATATACGAGCGTAAAGGTCACTGGTGCAGATAGCGGGCATTTTACAGTTGAGAAAATGCACTTCCCTAAAAAAGGTCAGAAAGATACGATCATATACAACAGCCGAATCACAATATCAAATATTCCATCCAAAGCATATGAGTACATAGTAAACGGCAAGAGTGCAATTGAATGGATCATGGAACGCTACCAAATTACGGTCCACAAGGAAAGTGGTATCAAGAACGATCCTAACGACTGGGCTTTAGAGGTTGGTAATCCCAGATATATCCTGGATCTCTTATTGAGTATCATTAATGTAAGTGTGCAGACGGTTGAGATTGTAAATGGCATGCCAAAATTGAAATTTGAATAGTGGCTAATATTGGGATTGAAGTGCTATTATTCAATGATTTGACTGTACACGACAGAAATACGATGAGTATACGGCAAAAATCAGATTAAAGTAGAAGCAATGACTAATTGGGATTAATTAGGTATAAATTTTACTTTCTTTGAAATCTTTGCCTCTGCTAGGACTTTTTTGGTAATGGATTCATCAAGCGTAACTCAAGTTATAGCACCCTTGCGAAATATCAAAAAGGCCCATGAGCTATATTCAAAAAGGTTAGCGATTATTCTTTAAATATTTAATAATTATTATTTGCTACTTTTTCGATAAATTTACTTGGATGTTCTCCATATTCGATTAAAAAACATTTACTGAAATACTTG
>DOVA01000004.1 GCA_003520315.1 Rikenellaceae bacterium
GTGCCTGATGAAGGATATCTGAGAAGCTGTTATGATTTATGCAAGAAACATAATGTTCTCTTTATTGCCGATGAAGTACAAACAGGTATAGCACGTACGGGAAAAATGTTATGTTGTGACCATGAGAATGTGAGGCCGGATATCGTTATTCTGGGTAAAGCTATTTCGGGAGGAGTATTGCCGGTTTCAGCCGTACTTGCAGATGATGACATAATGTTGACCATTAAGCCTGGAGAACATGGTTCTACATATGGCGGCTTTCCTTTGGCTTGCCGGGTTGCGGTAGCTGCTCTTGAGGTAGTAAAGGAAGAGAAACTGGCGGAGAAGGCTGAATATTTAGGTAAAATTTTCAGAGAGGAATTGGGCAAATGTAAATCTCCATTTATCAAACAGATAAGAGGCAAAGGGTTACTCAATGCAGTAGTTATTGAGCCTCAAAACGGTAAAGAAGCTTGGGATGTTTGTGAAAGGATGGCTGAGAATGGTCTTCTCGCTAAGCCAACCCACAGGCATATTATTCGTTTTGCTCCTCCTCTTGTAATAACTGAAGTAGAATTGAGGGATGCTATAAAAATTATTGTCAGCTCTCTCGAGTCACTATTATAATCATTTATTTAATATGCAGACAACTTCTAAGGTTGTGATGGTAAGACCTGCAAACTTTGGATACAATCCTGAGACAGCAGCTAACAATGCCTTTCAAAAAAGAGGATTTGAAGATGAAGCCCATTTGAAAGCTTTGAACGAGTTTGATAATTATGTCAAACTTCTAAGAGAGAATGGAGTATTTGTTACTGTAATACAGGATACTCCGGAACCATGTACTCCTGACTCGATTTTTCCGAACAACTGGTTTTCTACTCATGAAGGGGGTACACTTGTGCTTTATTCCATGTATGCCGGTAATAGGAGACTTGAGAGGAAACCTGAGGTAATTGCTGCCATTAAGAGTACGTTTGACGTTAAGAGAATCGTAGATTTGACTAAGTGGGAGTCAGACTCTCTGTTTCTTGAAGGTACAGGAAGTATGGTGCTTGACCGGGACAATGATCTTGTATATGCTTGTCTTTCTCCTAGAACAGCCAAGCCTGTATTGGAGGAGTTCTGTGATGAGTTAAATTATGATTATTTTCTTTTCCATGCTTTTGATTTGAATGGTCAGCCAATCTATCATACAAATGTTATGATGTGTGTAGGGAACAAATTTGTGGTTGCATGTCTGGATGCAATAAGAGATATTGGTGAACGTGAGGATTTTATAGCGCTTGTCGAGGAAACAGAAAAGGAATTGATAGAGATATCACTTGATCAGCTGAATAATTTTGCAGGAAATATGCTCGAGTTAAAAAGCTGTAATGGTGATCCACTATTACTTATGTCACAGAGAGCGAAACTTTCGCTGAATGAGGAGCAGATAGCTAAACTCTCTTCCTACTGTAAAATAATTGCACCGGACCTTGCCACTATTGAAAATAATGGTGGTGGTTCAGCCCGGTGCATGATTGCGGAGATTTTTCTTTAGTTAGTTTTGATCAATTATCTAACTCCTTGAGATAGCCACTTCTATATGCATCAAGGAGATGAGTGAGGTCTTCTATCTGTTGCATAAGCTCTGTGCCTATGTCTAAATCTCTAACAAGTTTTCGTTGATTACTGAACTCGAGAACGGTTGTTTCGGAGATAATATCTTCACCTTTCTCAATAGCTTGTTGTGTGGATACAAACGGTTGATGTTGCACCAGTTGCAGTCCATGTGAATTGTAGATAAGAGTGAATCCTGCAATTCCTGTTTCTGACTGATAAGCCTTTGAATAACCACCATCAATAACAAGCAATTTTCCTCCAGCTTTTATGGGAGATTCCCCCTTGATTGTCTTCACGGGAATGTGTCCATTAATTATTCTGGCATGTTCGTCTTCAACTCCAAACTCTTTTAGAATCATCTCACATATCTCTTTCTTGTCCTTTAAATAAAAATAGTGGCCTTGTTGTTCTTTATGTGTCTCCTTGTCAGCAATGAAATACCTTTCAAACGTGGCCATTTTGTCCTTGTCGAATGGAGGAGAAGAAGGGCCACACCAGAGATACCAGATAAAGTCTTGCCCAAATCTCTTCTCTTTAGCTTTTTTCTCCTCAAAATAGGCTTGACGTACTACCTGATCTATTTTGTCGAAAAGTTGCTTGCCGCTGTAATCAACGCCTTGAATTCGGACATTTTTAAATGTCCCGTCTGAGTTCATTGGAACAGATCCGTGATAAAGCAAATTAGAATTTCTTACTAAATAAAGAGAACCTTTTGAATAAATGAATCGGATATGTTTACGAAGTTTTTCGCTATGAGTAAATGAGTGCATCAGTTTGTCAACCAGCTCTTTTTCATCTTCAGTAAGTTTATATGGGTTTTTCGGATCAATGGTAGGGAAATTTTTATCCTTAAGCTGATATTCTTTGCCTCTAAGCATTATTGTACCTTTGTCGTAGTCAATCAAATGAAGAAGTCTTCGATCTTCCATTCCCATTTCAGGGTTCCTTTCGATTACTTGCCCTTCAAGTTTAAATTGTATAATTGAGATAGCTTTATGCATCTGTGATATCATTTTTATCTGTTTCTGCTTGACCACTTCATCCTCGCTCATTTTTGGTTTGAAAACGGAGCAAGGATCTTCTCCATATGTTTCGAGGGCAAATGTTGCCAGAGGAAGGAGATTTATGCCATATCCATCTTCAAGTGTTGCCAGATTGGTATATCGTAAACAAATTCGAATTACGTTGGCC
>DOVA01000229.1 GCA_003520315.1 Rikenellaceae bacterium
AAGACCGACTTGGATTTAATCTGAAAAACACCTTTGATTTCTTTAAATGGCTAAGTGTTGACGCAGGCATTCTTTACAGTCAGGTAAAGTCAGATTATGACAACGGAATATTGGGAATGAGCTACCTCGATGCAGGTGGAGCTTCATACCTCAGATTCAGGGAAGATAATGGAGAGCCCAGNNGACCGATTGAAAGCTTTAGGTCTTCAAGATGAAACATTCTATCCTGTAAACGAGCTGAAGAACACAAGATACACTGCCAAAACAAATTATCTTAACATCAATTTAAATGCCCGCATTAAAATACTTGATGGCTTGACAGCAAGTATCAGATATCAGACCGAACAGAGCAATGGTTTTACCAAACAATATGACACCAAAGATGCAATAAGTGTTAAAACCATGATTAACAACGCCGTTCAGATGGTTAACGGAGTACCGAAATATAATATTCCAGTCGGTGGACAAATCGTACAAAAATGGATGGATAACTATTCTTATACTTTCAGAGCTCAAATTGATTACAACAAACAATTGAACGATAATAATATTGTTCAGTTTCTGGCAGGTGCTGAAGCTAGAAAAGTTGTTACCTCCGGAAATGGCTTTTATCGTCTTGGATATGATGACAATAATCTTGGATACAGTGAGATAGATGCCCTGACACTCTCCAAGATGCTTTCAGGAACAGAGTCGATTTATGGTACATTCTCATTTAGCAACAAGACTCCTGCAAGTACATTTGTAGATAACAGATATCTTTCTTTCTATGCAAACGGGTCATATACTTTGAACAACAAAGCTACTTTTACTGGAAGTATCAGAATTGACCAATCTAATCTTTTTGGTACTGATCCGAAATATCAATATCGTCCCCTTTGGTCTTTAGGTGCTCATTACGAGCTCTTAAGAAATTACAATTGGATAGATAGACTGGACCNNCAATTGGATAGATAGACTGGCCGTCAGAGTTACATACGGAATTAATGGCAACATTCCTAAACTCAATGGCCCGTACCTGATAGCTAAAGTTGACAGGAATAACTACTATACCAACGAAAACGCAATGTACATTGCTTCTCCTCCCAATCCTCAGCTAAGATGGGAAAAGACAAAGGTTTTTAACGTTGGAGTAGATTTTAACCTGCTGAAAAACAGACTTGATGGCTCAATTGAATTTTACGACAAGCACACCAATGATCTATTGGGGCCATTTGCCATAGACCCTACCTTGGGATGGACAGATGTCGATATCAATTTTGGCAGCATGTACAATAGAGGAGTGGAAATAGCCCTGAACAGTCAAAATATCAAAAAAGAGAATTTTAGTTGGAATTCATCCTTTTTATTCAGTTACAACAAAAATATGATAACAAGGGTTGAAGAAACCGACGAGTCTGCCTACAGTTATTATTACGGCACTAATATTCGTAAAGGATATCCAATGGGTGCACTGTTTAGTGTAAGATATAAAGGCCTTAACCAAAATGGGGCTCCTGTAGGACTTACAAAAGACGGGCAAGAGATTTTGAATTACAATCAGCTGACAAAGGATGATTTGGTTTACTCAGGCGTTGTCACTCCTCCATATAATGCATCTTTGACAAATTCAATTTCATGGAAGGGATTTGAACTTTCATTCATGTTTATCTATTCAGGCGGGCATGTAATGAGAGACGTTGCTGCATCGTACACAATTACAAGCCATCCAATGTATGCAGTCAGCAACGTAGACAAAAATATGGCAAACTACTGGAAAAAACCCGGTGATGAAAATAAACCAAATGTCAATCCTGCATTTATGTTTCAGTCAACAGTAAGGAATGGAGAATATATTTACAAGGCTGCGGACAAATTTGTTAAAAAAGCTGACTTTATCAAGTTGCGTGATCTTATCCTCTCCTATCATCTGCCATCGAAACTTACTAAAAAGATGGGCATAGGAGCAGCAACTATTAATTTCCAGGCAAGAAATCTTTGGTGGTGGGCTGCCAATGGAAACCTCGATCCTGAAGTTTGGACAGGCACATCACTCTCTCCTACCAGAGGCACTAAATATCCTGCCGAATTTATTGTAGGATTAAATATCAACCTATAAAAATATTCAACACCATGAATAAGAAAATTTTAATAAATATATTGGCTGTATCACTTCTGATATCTGTAACAGGCTGTGACGACTATTTGAACAATGTGCCCAAAGGCATGACTATTCCTCAATATATGGAAGATTATCAGAAGCTGTTAAACTCTCAGTCCCTGATTAATGCTTCCGACGGAATGCTCGATTACCTTACTGATAACATCCATCTGCTTGATAAAAATGCAACTGCTTCATATTATATATACATAAATAAGGATGAATCCGTAAGAAATCTTTATTCCTTTAAACCAGGACAGGTCTATGTTGAAGGCACAAAGGATTATATATGGAATAATGCCTACGAAAGACTTTTTACTCTGAATACTGTCATTAATGAAGTCATGGATTCTAAGGGAGGAAGTGAAGAGGCAAAATTAAGAATAAAGGCTGAGGCTCTTTTTGGAAGGGCTTATGAATACTACAACCTGGTAAACACCTACGCTAAACAGTATAACAGTCAAACTGCCAGCAAAGATTTAGGTATTCCTTACCTCACTGAAGCTGACATTAACCAAAAGTATCAAAGACATACTGTTGCCGAAGTTTACGAAAAAATGCTTGCAGACTTGGATGAAGCTGCTTCTCACATACCCGATATTACAGCTAACAGGGCTCATCCCAATAAGGCTGCGTTGTATTCTTTTTATGCAAAAATTTATCTCACAATGGGAGACTACACTAAGGCTCTCAAATATGCTAATGACGCACTCGCTCTCAACAGTGCACTGCTCAACTTGAATAATTACGACAAAGCAGAAGGTACAACATGGGGAAGAGTCTACAAAAAGGGAAATNNGGAAATCCCTCTGAACGACTTCCTGACATTAACCATCCTGAAGCAAATTATGTGAAGTGGCTGTCTGGTTCTCTTCAAGGTAGTGTGATGCTTAGTAGTGAAATGAGAGATCTTTACAAAAAGGATTTAAATGGCGCAACTGACTTGAGAAAGGAATATTTTTTCGCCGAAAATCAGGTTAATCTTGGTGGAAGTACTGACTATTTCCCGGGAGAGTGCGCATTTGTACTCTATGCAAACTTCAATGTAGGATTTACTTCTACAGAAAATTATTTCATA
>DOVA01000025.1 GCA_003520315.1 Rikenellaceae bacterium
GAAATTTAATGCATTAACATCCGGAGTTTCAAGAACTTCTCTGACTCTGTTGAGCCAATTTTCAAGTTCGCTCTCTGACAGTTTGACACCCTTGTATGCCCAATGAGCAGCAATGCCTCTTTCTGCCACATCATCCATCCTTTTAGAGCGAATCTGAACTTCAATCCAATTGCCTTGCTTGCCAAGAACAGTGCAGTGCAAAGCTTCGTATCCATTTGCTTTAGGCGTACTTACCCAATCTCTTATCCTGTCTGTTTTTGAAAGATAATTTTCTGTAATGAGAGAATAAATGTGCCAACATTGTACTCTTTCTGGCTGATTTGGTTTTGGTTCAAAGACGATTCTTACTGCAAAGAGATCATATACCTCATCGAAAGTTATATGCTTTTCTATCATTTTTCTCCATATGGAGTAGGGGGTTTTAGTCCTTTTTGTGATAGTAAATTCATAATTATCCTGGTGTAAACTTTCTGCTATTGGCTCAATAAATTGGTCGATTGCAAAGCCTCTTTCTGCTACTGTTTTCGCAATACGAGCCTGTATCTCGTCGTACTCGTTTGGGAAAGAATGTTTTAACCAAATATCTTCCATTTCAGACTTGATACTGTAAAGTCCGAGTCTGTGAGCAAGAGGAATAAAAATGTACATAGTCTCACTAAGAATCTTGTCTTTCTTAAGTTGAGGCATCGAATCTATAGTCCTCATGTTATGAAGCCTATCTGCAAGCTTAATCAATATAACTCGAACATCATCATTTAATGTTAGGATAATTCTCTTGAAATTTTCAGCTTGTCCTGTTGTAGAACTATCAAATACGCTTTTGATTTTAGTTAATCCATCAACAAGAGATGCGATTTTAGCTCCGAAGAGCCGTTGTATATCCTCTATATTATATTCTGTATCTTCAATAACGTCATGAATTAGAGCACTAACAATCGATTTGTATCCAAGACCAATCTCCTGAACAACAATTTTAGCCACACAAATAGGATGTATGATATAAGGTTCTCCAGATCTTCTCCTCACGCCATTATGTGCAGAACGCGCAAATTCAAAAGCCTTGAGCACCATTTCATATTCAGATTGATCAGCGCATCTTTTAAGGCTGGCCAATCTCAGCTCTTCAAATTCCTTATCTATAAGAGCATTGTCTTCAGGAGTAAACACATCCATTTGTCAATAACGCAAATCTCTTTTACCCATTTTAATCTGCTCTATCTTACCCGCAATCTCAGCTCTTCTTTCGCTGTTTTTTATTTTAGCAAGTTCATTCTCAAGCATCTCATATCCGGCTTTTTTTGTCTCCTCTGATGAATAATCTTCAAGATACTCAGTAAGAGTAAGCATTGCATTTGGTGTACAGAAGTTACCAATGAAGCCCGGAATAGCGTATTCCATGAAATGTTCACCAGTTCTTCCAAGCCTGTAGCATGAAGTGCAAAAGCTCGGGATAAACCCTCTCTCTATCAGCCAACGAATTGCATCATCCAACTCTCTTTGATCTCCAACTTCAAATTGTTCCCTGTCCAAGTCTTGACCTCTATCTCTCTTTTCCTGGTAACCTCCGATTTCCAACCTTGTTCCGGCATCAATTTGTGAAACTCCAAACTCAATTACTTCATCTCTAATTTTTGGACTCTCTCTTGCTGTCATTATCAATCCAGTATATGGCACAGATATTCTTAATGTAGCAACAAGTTGTTTAAATTGTTCATCTGTGACTTCGTAAGGTAAATCAATATTCAAACCGAGTGCAGGCTTTATACGAGGAAAACTTATTGTATGAGGACCAACTCCTAATTTTTTTTGCAGGTGAATAGCGTGGCTTACTAATCCTAAAACATCATATCTCCAGTCATAAAGTCCGAATAAGGCACCTATGCCCATATCGTCAATTCCTCCTTCGAATGCTCTGTCCATTGCATCCAGACGCCACATGTAGTCACCTTTTACAGTATTTGCCGGATGATATTTAGCATATGTTTCTTTGTGATATGTTTCCTGAAAAACTTGAAATGTTCCTATACCTGCCGCCTTGACAATTTTATAACCCTCAACATTCATTGGTGCTGCATTAATGTTAACTCTACGAATCTCCCCGTTGCCAACCTTTACACTGTAACATGTCCTGACTGTATCGGCAATGAACTCAGGAGAATATTTTGGATGTTCTCCATAGACCAAAATCAATCTTTTGTGTCCCTCTCTTTCAAGAGAAGCTACCTCATCAATCAACTCCTCTTTAGTAAGAGTTTTTCGAACAGCATTTGTCAGAGAACTTCTAAAACCACAGTATGAACAATTGTTAATACAATTATTACCAATATATAGTGGAGCAAAAAGCACTATTCTATTGCCATATATAACTCTTTTCAAATCACGTGCTGTTTCATAGAGCTCTTCCAAACCATCACGGGATTTTATCGCAAGCAATGAAGCTACTTCTTCAAGATTTAAAGCTTGTTTAGCCTTACTTTTTGCAAAAATTTCCCGAAGGCGACCTTTGTCTTCCTTTGTGTTCTCAATAAGTGAATGCAGTAGTTTGTCATCTATGAAATCTTCTGCATCTTTAGATAAAATTCTGTTATTCATGATATTTTATAATTGTCAACATTTTGAAACGAATGCGAAAGTTCTGCTCCAAACAGAATAAGTGTCCAACTGATGTTCATCCATACAAGGAACAGTGGAATAGCAGCAAATACACCGTACACTGTGTTAAGCCCAGTAACAAGTAATTGAGTTTCAACATATAAAACCTGCACAACGATAAAAGCAAATGCAAGAATTAAAGCTGAGTTAAATGCTGCTGCAAATTTAACTTTAGTATTTGGTATTAAAAAGTACATCATTGAAAATACTAATACAACAACTCCATATAAAAGAAGCCATGTAAATATTGATGTAATTGGCACATAGCGATCAAGCTCCAGACCTATTGATTTCAAAGCATCTGTATAAATAAGACCAAATGACATAAATATAAGCAGAATGAATGGAAAAGACATCAACAATATAGGGTAGAAGATAAGCCTTTTATGAAGAGGTCTACCTCCGGAAACTTTCCACACGTCGTTAAAAGCCATTTCAATATTGAGCATCAGATATATAACGGCAGATATTAAAATGATAAAAGTTATAAAACCAAAAAGACCATTTTCAAGTGAAACAATTATATTATCTGCAAATTTTAACAGATAGTTAATTATCTGCTCATTTCCTTCAAAATATTTATAAATAAGCGTCTCCATCTCATTCCCATATCCAAATCCTTTTGTGACAGCGAATACGACTGCAACCAAAGGTACTAGAGACATTGTTGAATAATAAGTAAGACTGTGAGCCTGAATATTAGCTTTATCGGTAGTAAAGCCCCTGACAGTCATAATGAACACTTTCAAATATTTGATTATCCGGGCTTTCATCACACTCAGCTCGGATAGATCAAGATGCCAAATATCAATCATGAGAAATTTAAGCACTCTTTGATAAGTGTGTTTTACTGCAAGTTTTTTCAAGATATTCTACTCATGTTTTATTAATTTCAGTAGTTGGCCAATTTATCAGCCATTGTGCTCAGATCCTTTATCTTTTGACTGTCAGGATGTCCAATTATCTCTACAGGGTCGGCAAAAAGTTTCCATTCCATCTTAGAAGCAAATTCTTTAAGCATTTTTAAGCCGCCTCCACTCCAACTGTAAGAACCAAACAGCGAATAAAGTTTCCCTTTGGGTGATGAAGTTTCAAGTTCGTGACAGAGTTGAGCCATCATAGGATGCATTCCAGTGTTATAAGCACATGAACCAAGAACTACAGCATTGTATTTCCAGATATCCCTGAGTATGTATGAAACATGCGTTTTGGAAACATCGTAAATATAAATATTCTTTATACCTCTCTCAACCATCTCTCGTCCAAGATAATCA
>DOVA01000152.1 GCA_003520315.1 Rikenellaceae bacterium
CAAGTATCCAGATCTTGACATGGTTTCATTTGGACCTACACTCAGAGGAGTACATGCACCCGGAGAAAAGCTTGAGATTGCTTCAGTAGAAAAATTCTGGAAATTGCTTGTAGAAATACTTAAGAACTTAAAATAAGATTACTATGGGAGTACTGATTGCCCCTTCGATGCTCTCCGCAGATTTCGGACATCTTGCAAAAGATGTTGAAATGGTCAATGACAGTGAAGCAGATCTGATACATCTTGACATTATGGACGGTCTTTTTGTACCTAACATTTCATATGGTTTCCCTGTAGTAAGGTCAATTGCAAAATACGCAAAAAAACCACTTGATGCTCATCTGATGATTGTAGATCCGGACAGATATGTGGAAAAATTCAGAGATTTGGGAGTAAAATATTTGAGTGTTCACTACGAAGCATGCATTCATCTACACAGATCGCTGCAAAAAATCAAAGACCTTGGAATGAAAGCCGGTGTCGCTCTTAATCCGCACACCCCTTCGCATTTCCTGACAGAGATAGCCTCCGAAGCAGATTTCATCCTTATCATGTCTGTAAATCCCGGATTTGGAGGTCAAGGTTTTATTGAAAACAGTTACAACAAAGTACGCAGAATAAAAGAGTTATTAATTGACAAGGCTCCCACATGCCTTATAGAAGTTGACGGAGGAGTCTCAAAAGATAATGCAGCATCACTTATCGAAGCCGGAGCCGATATATTAGTAGCAGGCAACAGTATATTCGGATCAGAAAATCCCATCAAAGCAATTAGTGATTTAAAACATATTTAATCTCCTTAAAGGCATAACTTTCAACTTCCCCTCCCCTCCTTTCGAGAAGCAGACATGCGTTTTGATCAATGCCAACTATTTGTGCTTCAAAAATTTCGTTAGTACCTGCATCCTCATAAAAATGGAATTCTCTCAACCTATAAAGTCTGGAAAGATATTCATTATTGATAGTTTCTGCCATTTGCTCATACGCATTCTGATTGATCATGTTATAAAATCTTTTGATAAACCTCGAAAGTAATATCAGCTCATCCTCCAGTTTATATATCTTTCCGGTTTCAAGAAAAAGCGAAGTTGGATTTGGCGCAGCAGAAGCAAATTTTTTTTGATTTAAATTCAGTCCTATACCTAAAATAGAGGCTGACAATTTGTCACTACCCAAATAATGCTCGATAAGAATTCCACAAATCTTATTATCAAACACATAGATAGCATTCGGCCATTTAATCTTCGCTTCCAGACCTTCACTGGTTAGATAGCTGACGACCCCCAAAGCTGCTACTTCTGAAAGTAAAAATTGATCTTCAGCCTTCAAACCTGCAGGCTTAACAATAATTGAAAATGTAAGATTCTCTCCAACAGCACTCTCCCATGTGTTTCCCTTCTGACCACGACCATTTGTCTGGAATCTCGCAGCATAAACAGTAAAGTCTTCAGCATCTTCCATGCGTCTATTTGCCTCAGAATTAGTCGAATCCAATGTTTCAAACCAAATTATGTTATCTGACATAAAACAAATATTTTAATTGGAAACAAAATTGCAGTAATTTTGTAATATATTAAAGGATTAACTAAACAAAAAATAATAAATAGTGCCGACAACAAAAATCAAAAAACAATCGGTGAGTGATGCACTGGAGGTACAATGCATCGCTGATGCAATGCTCGAAAAAAAGGGAAAGGGTGTTTGCTCTCTTGATCTTAAAAAGATAGGTACTGCCATAACTGATTATTTTATCGTATGCAATGCCGACTCTCCCACACAAGTAAATGCCATAGCTGACCATGTTGAAGACATGATGTACACTCAATGTAATCGAAAAGTCACCCGCATGCAGGGAAAAGAGAATTCTTTCTGGGTAATACTCGATTTTACCAACATTGTAGTACACATATTTCAGACAGAGTACAGACTCTTTTACAGACTTGAAGAGTTATGGGCAGATGCACCAAAAATTAATTACGAAGAGAAATAGAAACAATATGGATATAAAAAACAATAATAATATCAATAGAAACAACAAAATAAAGCAGCCCAAATTTAATGTAATGTGGATCTACCTCATCCTCCTGGGAGGAATTTTCTATATGTGGGCTACATATGACGGAGGAAATCCCTTAAAGACTGAGTGGGTTGATGTTAAAGAGAAGATGGCTCCTTCCGGTGATATTGAAAAGATAACTTTTATCACCAACATGAATCGTGCTGAGGTCTATATTAAAAAGGACAGCTTGGTAAAATACAAGAATAAGTTTGGAGGTAAGATCCCGAAATTTGCGCCTCAATTTTATTTTGTAGTTTCAACAAACTTCAATGCTGAAGAACAGATAGACATGCTGAGGCAGCAATTGCCCGAAAACAGCAGATTCACCTTTGAAAACGAAGAGCGGACCAATTATTTTGCCAAAATAATGGAATGGCTGCTCTTCCCTATCCTCCTTGTAGCACTCTGGCTTTTCATGTTCAGAAAAATGAACAAAGGAATGGGAGGTGGAGCTCAGGGAGGAGGAATTTTCTCTGTCGGAAAGTCCCAAGCCAAACTCTTCGACAAGGAAAACAACATAAAAGTTACCTTCAAGGATGTTGCAGGTCTCGAAGAAGCCAAGATTGAAGTTATGGAGATTGTGGACTTCCTTAAGAATCCAAAGAAATACACCAGTCTTGGTGGAAAAATTCCTAAAGGCGCTCTTCTTATAGGCCCTCCGGGTACCGGTAAAACTCTACTGGCCAAAGCTGTGGCAGGAGAAGCAAATGTCCCTTTTTTCTCAATCTCAGGTTCAGATTTTGTGGAAATGTTTGTGGGTGTAGGAGCTTCACGAGTAAGAGACCTTTTTAGACAAGCCAAGGAAAAGGCACCATGTATAGTCTTCATCGATGAAATAGATGCCGTAGGACGTGCGAGAAGTAAAAATGCAGGTTTTTCATCAAATGACGAAAGAGAAAATACACTAAATCAGCTTCTTACAGAAATGGATGGGTTTGGTTCAAATTCCGGAGTCATTATTCTTGCGGCCACAAACCGTGTAGATATACTTGACAAGGCATTAATGAGAGCAGGACGTTTCGACAGACAAATTCATGTTGATCTTCCAGAACTCAAGGAGAGAATAGATATTTTTAAAGTACACCTGAAGAATTTGAAATTGATAGAAGGATTAAATGTTGAATTTCTTGCTAGACAAACTCCTGGTTTTTCTGGCGCAGACATAGCTAATGTTTGCAATGAAGCTGCTCTGATTGCTGCAAGAAAAAACAAAAGTGTAATAGATAAACAGGATTTTCTCGATGCCATTGACAGAATAGTTGCAGGATTGGAAAAAAGGAGCAAAATAATTTCACCTGAAGAAAAGAAAACTATTGCTTATCATGAGGCAGGGCATGCTACCGTCAGCTGGATGCTGCCAAATGCCAATCCTCTTTTAAAAGTAACCATAATTCCTCGCGGTAAGGCACTTGGAGCAGCATGGTATCTACCGGAAGAGAGACAGATAACAACAACCGAGCAGATGATGGATGAACTTTCCGCAACACTTGGAGGGAGAGCTGCCGAAGAAATCATTAACAAAAAAGTATCCTCAGGAGCTCTTAATGACCTTGAAAAGGTGACTAAGCAGGCTTATGCAATGGTTTGCTATCTAGGAATGAGCAAAGCAATCGGTAATGTATCATTTTATGATTCCTCCGAATCGAGTGGTTTCACTCTCAGCAAACCTTATAGCGAAAAGACGGCAGAACTTATTGATAAAGAAGTTAAAAAGATCGTTGACGAATCTTATGAAACAGCTAAGAAAATTTTAAGAGAAAATATGGAAGGATTCGTAAAACTTTCAGAGCAACTACTCGAAAAAGAGGTAATATTCTCAGAAGATCTTGAAAAAATCTTTGGTAAAAGAGCCGGAAGCCAGCCACCTTCAAGAGAAGATGACGTAACTTCAACCTCATCCGAGAAATGATAGATCGTTTTAAAGGGACATTTGTCAGAAGCATCACCGGGATTGTTTTCATAACAATAATGGTAGGATCGATGGTTTTGAACCCTGTTGCCTTTGGAGCAGTAATGACTATAGCTATTGTCTTTATGATGGCAGAATATATGATGATAGCTGTAGATGTAAAATTGAGCTTGACAAAAATCCTTACCATTATAGCAGGGATTATGCTTTATGTACTTTTTTTTCTGTACAAGGCATATGGAATAGATGCCAAATGGCTCTATCTGCTTACAATACCTTTTGCTTCAATTTTTGTTTCACTGCTATGCTACAGAGATAATTCAAAAAGTGATGGCACAGCAACAGATCCTGAAGTATACAACAGACATCCTTACCTTCTTACATCATTGATATACATTGCTCTGCCATTTTCAATGACCTCCTTGATTCTCTTTGATTCAGACTTGAATTACAGACCTCTAACTTTGCTGTCACTTTTTATTATTCTTTGGACATCCGATGTTGGAGCATATACTTTTGGAATGCTTTTTGGGCAAAAAAATGGACATAAACTTTGCCCTTCAATATCTCCCAAAAAATCGTGGGAAGGATTTTTTGGAGGTATTTTCTGCGGATTAGTAGCAGGTATAGTTGTTTGGATTTTGTCACTAACCGGATTTTCATTAACACACAATATAATTATAGCATTGATCATAAGCCTTGCCGGAGCTGCCGGTGATTTGGTAGAGTCTCAGTTTAAACGTAATTTTGGTGCTAAAGATTCAGGAAAGCTCTTGCCCGGGCACGGTGGTTTGCTCGATAGATTTGATGCAGCGCTCATTGCGTTTCCATTGGCAATCACTTACATAAAATTATTTTCTTTAATATAAAAGATCATGGGGATACATAAAGAAGGACGCGGAATAATAACTAAAAGTTTTTTTCTGCTTGCTGCTATAATTATTGCACTATTCTTCATAATTGGTCTTGTTAATGCATTCATCATTTCAGCAATAGTAGCACTCATTATTTTTTTCATTATCATTAGATTTTTCAGATCTCCCAAAAGAACTCCTATTACAGAAGAAGGTGCAGTGATAGCACCTGCAGACGGAAGAATAGTAATTGTCAAGGAAGTCTATGAAGATGAATTCCTGAAATGCAACTGTATTCAGGTGTCAGTATTCATGAGTCTGCTAGATGTTCATGTTAACTGGTTTCCAGTATCAGGCCAGATAAAGTATTACAAATACCATCCGGGAAGATACGTCATAGCAATGCACCCAAAATCATCAGACAAAAATGAAAGAACATCAATTGTTATAGAAGAAAACGGTTTTCCTGTCCTCTTCAGACAAATTGCAGGATTTCTTGCACGAAGGATTGTATGTTATGCTGTTGAGGGACGAGAAGTTAAAAAAGGTTCTGAAATGGGATTTATTAAATTTGGTTCCAGAGTAGATCTGTTTCTTCCAATGGATTCAAGAATTCAGGTAACCAAGGGTCAAAAAGTCAAAGGTTGCCAAACTGTTATAGCAAGGCTTCCAGAGTTGACAGAGGCACAGAAATTTCTCTACAATAACAATAAAAATTCAGCTTTTTATTAATCTTTAAGGAAAAGCGACATCTCTTTTGCTGCCTCAGCAGCTTTAGAAGCAGCTGCATCGGCAAAATCTTTGCCTTTGCCTGCATAAATAATATCTCTCGAGATGTTTACCAGCAGACCGCAATTTTTGTTCATGCCATATTTGGCCACTTCAGCGATTGTTCCACCCTGTGAACCAACCCCCGGGACAAGAAAGAAATGATTTGGACAGAATATCCTTATTTCAGCTAGCTTCTGAGGTCTAGTTGCACCAACAACATACATAATATTATTAATATTCCCCCACCTCATGGATTTCTCAATAACACTCTTAAACAAAGGGAAACCAACAGTCTCAGTTGTAGAGTAGAAGAACCCTTCACTGTCGTACATGGCAGAAAGATCATCCAACATCTGAATATGCCCAAGCAGAGGCAAAGTTTCAAAATCATCTGCGGAAACATTGGATGTTAAAGCAAGCACTGCAGCCCACTTTCCCGAATATTGAAGAAAAGGCATTATTGAATCCTTGCCCATGTAAGGAGATAGTGTAACAGC
>DOVA01000242.1:0-1366 GCA_003520315.1 Rikenellaceae bacterium
GGAGGAGTCGCTTAAAGAGAGCGAGAGAAGCAAATCCGTGTTTCTTTCCCACCTTCCCGGAATGGCTTACAGGTGCAGTTATGATCCTGAATGGACCATGCATTTTGTCTCTGACGGCTGCATGGAACTGACGGGATATCTTCCGGAAAGCCTTTTGAATAACAGGGACCTTACATTCAACGACCTGATAGCACCGGAATACAGTGATCGGCTTTGGAACGAATGGAAGCGCATACTTGCGGACAGGCTGCCTTTTAAACATGAATATGAGATCATAACGGCTGAAGGAAAAAGAAAATGGGTCCTTGAGCTTGCTGAAGGCATATTTAATGACCAGGGCGAAGTTGATGCTCTTGAGGGGATCATCATCGACATATCCGACAGAAAAGAAGTCGAAAATATACTCAGATATAATAATGAACATGACAGATGGACCGGACTATTTAACAGATATTATCTGGAAAATCTCCTTGACAAGGATACCAAAGAGCTAACCGAAGAGAAAAAGGCACTGATTGGGATAGATTTGAGTGCTGCTCAATCGATTACTACCGCATTTGGATTCCATTACACTCAGGAATTGATCACAAGGACAGCAGGTGTGATCAGTAAATACTGCACGGACAAACGCCTGTTATTCTATACATACGAGAATCGATTCGTTTTCTACCTAAAAGGCTATAAAAACAGAGACGATTTGATTGTGTTTGCAGAAACTCTTGCAAACACACTGGAATCTTTACTTTCGGCTGAAAGGATCAGCGGCAGGCTGGGTATCGTTGAAATAGACTATGACAATAGGCTTGAAGCAGATGAACTCTTGAAAAGACTTCTGATTGCCTCTGAAAAAGCAAAGATCATTCACGAGAAAGATTTTAGCGCCTGTTTTTACGACACTGAAATGGAAAATGAAATAATCCGCGAACAGGATATAAAGCGTGAACTTGCCAAGATAGCCGCAGATGAAAATGATGCTGCATTATTTCTCCAGTTTCAGCCTATCGTAGATCTTAAATCAAACCAGATAAGCGGATTCGAGGCTTTAGCCAGGATGAAAAGTGAAAAACTTGGATCGATCCCTACTATGGAGTTTATTCCTATAGCTGAAAAGACAAAACTTATTATTCCTATTGGCAAAATTATTTTTATGAAGTCATTTAGTTTCCTCAACAGAATTAAAGAAATCGGATACAACAACATAAACATATCAGTCAATGTGTCTGCAATTCAGGTTTTGGAAAATAATTTCGCTGTCGATCTGCTCAAAATTATTAATGACATGCAAGTTGATCCGGAGAATATCATTATTGAGATCACAGAGTCAGTATTTTCTTCAAAGTATGAGGATATAAATAAAATTCTTGGT
>DOVA01000242.1:1403-2779 GCA_003520315.1 Rikenellaceae bacterium
TTGCAAGAGAACAGGAATTAAATGTTGACTGTCTTAAGATAGACAGATATTTTATAGACAAGCTTCTGGAGGTCCATCCTGACAAAGCAATAACCGCTGAAGTAATATCAATGGCGCACAAGATGGGCCATTGGGTAATAGCAGAGGGCGTAGAAAATGAAATACAAAAAGAATATCTGGTTAACAACGGGTGTGACAGTTTCCAGGGGTATCTCTTTGCCCGGCCGCTTGACGAAGATGAAGCCATAAAAATGCTGATAAATGAAATGCCATGACTTTTTTGCACCACTTTAAGAATATTGTGTATATTATTGATTAAGTTATGATAATATAGCAAAGGCCGCCGATATTTTCACCGGCGGCCTTTGCCGCAACTAATATCAAAAAATCAGGTTTTTGTTAACCTTTTACAACGAAGGAGATCTTCGCGTTGATGCGATACTTTGTGATCTTGTCTCCTTCTACTATTGCCTGCATGTGTTTAATGTAGACGTTTTCGATATTGTGGACTGTCTTCGCAGCCTCCGTGACTGCGGACTGTGCCGCTGCCTCCCAGCTCTCGCTCGATTCAGCAAGAACTTCGATTACCTTTACGATAGCCATGATCATCTCTCCTTTCATCTTAGAAAAACTCTCAGTGATCACTGCTTACTTCACCCGGGCTGACCGTTTTCGGAGATCAGTACTTGATCATTTTCGGCAATTTGCCCGCCTGTTCGATCCAGTCTCCTGCCTGCCTTGTGGTGGGGACCCTTCTGACAAGTTTCATCGCCTGGTTTACTTCAGCCATTTTCGCAACAAGGTTATTGGTTTTTCTCTTTGCAAGTTCAGGAACTGTATCAACACCGGCGGCTTCAAGAAGTTCGGCATATTCACTGCCAACACCCTTGATGCGGAATAGATCTGCATGGTTGGCCCATTTCAATATCAGTTTCTCTGCTATTCCCGACTTTTCAGCAAGCTTTGTCCTGCCTTTTTTGGAAGAACATTCTTCCAAAAGCTTTTCTATTGAAGTTACGCCTGCCTCATTTAATTTTTCTTCGTATGAACCGCCAATGCCTTCAATTATGCTTAATTTTGCCAATAAGAACCACCTCCCCGCAATATCGTGCTANNTTCACACAGTTATTATATCATCTCTCTGTCATAATAAATCGATATATATCTGCGAAGAGTAGATCCAGTCAGATCGATCTCATAATGCGTTACCATGAGAGGATCAAACTGGATCAGCTGTATTTTATTCCTGTATTTTAATACTGCATGCTGTTCTGAAAGAATTTTGATTAAAAATTTCATACATCCTTTTTAACCGCCCTGCTTGCAGTATTCAATGATTTAGGCACTTTATCGGACTTGTTGCCTGTTACCCGGTC
>DOVA01000131.1 GCA_003520315.1 Rikenellaceae bacterium
TGCTGCAATTCTTCTGCAGTTGTCTCCTCAATTTTTTCTCTAATATAATCAATCGTTTCAACCTTGTTATATGCAAGAAGAGACTTACCCATTGAGAGACATAGATTTTCGGGATTGTCCATGGAAATGGCCAGTTGACCCAGCAATTGCTTCTTAGCAGACTTAACAGCTGTTGCTGAAAGCATTGAAGATCTCATTTTTTCTAATTCATGTTTGACAAGTTTTAAAGCCTTGTCAAGTTTGCTTTTGTCAGTGCCGAAATAAACAGTAAAAATACCGGTTTCCATATAGGGAGTGTACGAAGCTTCTACTGAATAAACCAGACCATTTCTTTCTCGCAAAATTTGGTTGAATCTTGAATTGATAGCCGGACCTCCAAGAATATTTGTCAACATTGAAAGAGCAATTCGTTCCCGATTGTAAAGGCTAAAGGCAGGAGAACCAACAATACAGTGAATCTGATGAGTCTTTTTTGAAATTGTTTTGACTTTATCTGTATTAATTGATAAAAAACAATCACAATTAGTCCATCTGTTAGATTCCATTTTTTTAGCTTTATCAAGACCAAAATAGTGCCCGACTAACTTAAGGCATCTCTCTTCCGGCAACTCTGATACAATTGAAAAAGTCATATTACCCGGAAGATAAAATTTTGATGTGAAGTTTTTAATATCGCCAACATTAATCCTCTTGACAGTGGAAGTTGTTCCCAAAATAGGTCTGGAAAGGGGGTGCTCACCAAAAAGATAACTCTCAAAATCGTCATATATCAACTCTGAAGGAGAATCCTTATATGACTTTATCTCTTCCAAAATCACATTTTTTTCTTTTGTAAACTCTTCTTCAGGAAAGGTTGAATTGAAAACTATGTCAAATAAAAGTCCTATGGCTTTTGAAAGATCTTCTTTCAAGACTGTAGCATGAACTACTGTTTCTTCTTTAGTGGTGAATGCGTTTAACTCTCCTCCACATCTTTCGAGAAGGTTGTTGATCTGTACCGAACTTCTATGGTTGGTACCTTTAAAGATCATATGTTCAGTAAAATGGGCAACTCCATTGACGTCTGGATCCTCGTCTCTTGTACCGGCACCAATAGTTAAAGCACAATACGCTACCGGAGAGTTTATGTGCTTATATGCAAACCTCATAACTATCTTTTATATGGGGCAGATAATTTGTTAATATCATTTCGGGAAAATCCAACAGGTAATTTTTCATTAATCCTGTTTTTTTTGAAATAATATAATTTACCCTCAGCAGGATCTATGACTAATTTATAGTAATACCCTCCCTTATGCGCTCTCAGAGGAGAAATAACCAGACCGATTGCAACATCCTGGGATATTTCAGAAATTGCAGATTCTATAACATCCTGGCTAACCACCTCTGCTCTACCCCTGAATATCCACTTTATCTCGTCTTTTTCAGCAGGAAAGGCAATATCTTCTTCCTTAAACAATAATGTCTTTCCATTAATTCCTGCGAGATCCCCAAGAACCACATTGCCACTAATCGATGCCAAAATGTTCTTCTGAACAGTCATAATATAATCTTGAATTATTTGAAGATATGCAGGAATGAAAGGGATAATTTCTCCAGAATCATCGTCTTTTGCCTGAAAAGGTAATGAAATCAATTCTGCACTCATAAACAGACCTCTTTTAAATTTTGGTCCGCCTTTAATGAGCGAAAGAAACTCTATGGATGGCTCATACTCTTTTGAAAAAATTCCATCTGTCCTTAGCAGAAAAAAGAATGATGTGTCCTCTTTGATCACTTCATATTCTTGAGGCGTACAGAATTCATAAGGAGATATCTTCCACTCTTTTATAGCAGCATCCCTAATATAAGCATCTATAATGCCATCATCAGACAAAACAATCTTTGTCGTCCTGGATCCAAAGTTGCGAAAGTTGTTTTTAACATCTTTTACAGGTCTCTCTGCAGATGCAAATGTGAAGAAAAACAGCGAAAAAATAAGCAGAATTAATCGTCTCATATTGTATTACCGTAATACACAAAATTAGATAAAAATTTGTACTTTTGCCCGGTATGGAAAGATTTATTGTATCAGCCAGAAAGTACAGACCGAACAGTTTTGACACTCTAATCGGTCAGGAAAATATTGCAAGGACTCTCAAGAATTCAATACTACGCAAGCAGTTGGCTCATGCCTATCTTTTCTGTGGCCCAAGAGGTGTTGGGAAAACTACAACAGCTCGCATTTTTGCAAAAACCATCAATTGTTCAAACCCTACAGCTGATATGAATCCATGTGGAGAATGCGAATCCTGTATCTCTTTTGCAGAAGGACGGTCATACTCAATTCATGAACTCGATGCAGCTTCTAACAATTCAGTAGATGATATCCGACAGTTAAACGATCTTGTGAGAATTCCGCCACAGATAGGAAGATACAGCGTCTATATCATTGACGAAGTGCATATGCTCTCTCAGGCGGCTTTCAATGCTTTCCTCAAAACCCTTGAAGAACCACCAGCTCATGCAATTTTTATACTCGCAACCACAGAAAAACATAAGATTCTTCCAACAATCCTTTCCAGATGTCAAACATTTGATTTTAACAGAATATCAGTCGAAGATATTGTTAAAAACCTCAAAATTATTGCCCAGCAGGAAAAAGTCGACATAGATCTGGAGTCCTTACATATTATTGCACAAAAGGCAGATGGAGCTATGAGAGATGCACTTACTCTTTTCGATCAGACTGTTGCATTTTGTGGAAACAAAGTAGCTTATGAGCAGGTCATTTCTACTTTAAATGTGCTTGACTACGATTATTATTTGAGACTGACTGATTGTTTTCTCAATTCTCAACACTCTGAAGCACTGTTGATTTTTGATGAAATACTTTCAAAGGGTTTTAATGCTCTGCACTTTATAGGAGGATTAAGTTCGCACTTTAGAAATTTACTCCTTTGCAAAGATGCAAGTACGCTCAAATTATTGGATCTAGCACCAAGTGTTGCTGAAAAATACAGAGAACAATCTACAAAATGCAGTATAAGCTTTCTTTATACTGCACTTAACATCACTACATCTTGTGAGGCGGGATATAAACTCAGCGGAAATCAAAGGCTGCATATAGAATTTGCTCTTATCAAGCTCTGTCGAATTTCAGCCACTGACAAAACAGCCGAAACTGTTACAGAAGCTGCTGTAAGTTCAAAGAACAACTCCTCCGAAAATGAAACAAAGCAGCAGAAACATGCGACAACTTCAATTAAAAATTTGTACAAGTCAGCCGAAAAAGAGATTTCTACGCAGGAAGAACTAAGATCACAAGAACTCGGAGTTGATGAATTTGATATGGAGAAACTATTGCCCATATGGGAACAGATGGCAGAATCCGAAAAAGATTTTCCCAATCTTGCCAATACCTTGAGGCATTCTAAGCCAACTATTTCTGATAACTATAAGATTCATTTTACTGTAAGCAACAACGCACAAAAGGAGTGGATAGAAAAGAAATGTCTTCCAAGACTTAATGTCTTCCTTCAAAAAAGCCTCAATAATAAAATGATCAATCTTTGTGTAGATGTAGTCTCTGAAGATAAAATCACAAAAAAACCATATCTTCCTGAAGAAAAGGCAAGTTTTTTGCTGAAGAACAATCCTGAACTGGGAGAGTTGCAGAAAGACCTTAAACTTGAGCTTAAATAGCAACGAAAATAATTTATAATGCGTTTACATTGCAGTAATCTTGTTAAAAAATACGGAACCCGCACAGTAGTTAAAAACGTTTCTATCGAAGTAGAGCAAGGAGAAATTGTGGGTTTACTGGGGCCAAACGGAGCCGGAAAGA
>DOVA01000077.1 GCA_003520315.1 Rikenellaceae bacterium
TCTGGATTTATAGATGCCTCCACTGCCAACCTGTCACATCGCTCATTCTCCGGATGACCTGCATGTCCTTTTATCCATATAAACTTGACATTATGTTTTCTGTAAAGAGGAAGAAATTTTCTCCAAAGATCTGCATTCATCTTTTTTTCAAAATTTTTCTTCTCCCACTTAAAAAGCCATCCCTGGTTGATCGCATTACAAATGTAAGATGAGTCAGTATAAACGCAAATATCTGCCTTTTGTACCTTGATTGCTTCCAAGCCTTTAATAACAGCCATCAATTCCATCCGGTTGTTTGTAGTATATGCAAATCCACCAGAAAGTTCCTTATAGTGCTTTCCTGATTTAAGAATTACACCATATCCCCCAGGACCAGGATTACCCCTGGAAGCACCATCAGTAAAGATTTCAATCATTACTGTTTCTCAGAAATAGATCGTTCTGAAGAAAGAACGTTGGAGCGTAACTCGTCATAATATTTCCTATTCTTGAAAATATCACATGCCCAATATATTGCAGAAAGCATTGAAGCGGGATTGGCTTTATTTTTCCCTGCAATATCATATGCTGTCCCATGGTCGGGAGATGTCCTCACAACAGGCAAACCGGCAGTAAAATTTACACCGTTTTCAAATGCAATTGTTTTGAAAGGAATTAAACCTTGATCATGGTACATTGCTAACACAGCATCAAATTTGCAGAGAATCTCACTTCCAAAAAAACCATCAGGAGAATATGGTCCAAAAGACAGAATACCTTCATCAAAGGCCTGATGAATAGCAGGTTTAATAATATCGGCCTCTTCATTACCTATTAATCCCTGATCGCCACAATGTGGATTTAAGCCCAATACAGCAATCTTTGGAGATGAAATTGCAAAATCCCTTTTCAATGAAGCCGACATAATTCTAAGCTTCTCAACGATAAGTCCGCTGTATATAGAGGATGACACCTTGGCTATAGGTATATGATTTGTTACCAGGCCGACTTTGATTCTGTCAGAAATCATGAACATAAGTGGATTACTAACAGCAAATACATTGGCAAGATACTCGGTATGACCTGTAAAATTAAAGCCACCACGTTTTGCTTCAAACTTATTAAAAGGGCCGGTAACAAGCACATCTATATTTTTATTCTTAAGATCATTGACAGACGTCTCAAGAGCAATCATGGCAGCTTTTGCTCCCTCTTCGCTCGGCCTGCCTGGCTCAAATGGATAATTATCTGGTATGCAGTTAATTATGTTAATTCTTTTAGCGTGAGCATCTTTTGAAGAATTTATCACATTCACAGAAAAATTTTCAGTATCGGGACTGTGCTTCTTATAAATTCCTATTACCCTGGAAGAACCATATATTACTGGTATGCATGTATCGAGCAATCGAGAATCGGAAAGTGCTTTTATAATTATTTCTGAAGAAATACTATTGATATCTCCTTGAGAAATACCAACAACTATTTTATTGTTTATCATTTCAACTTGTTTCTGTAAATTTATTGCAAGATACTAAAAATCGATAAGATTCTTAAATTTGTGAATATGTCCAATATTCTCGATAGAGATATAAAGTATCTGCCAGGCATTGGTCCTAAAAGAGCAGAACTTCTCGCCTCTGAATTGAACGTTAGAACTTTCAGAGAAATGCTCTATTTTTTCCCATTTCGATATCTTGACAGAACAAAAATATATTCAATATCAGAAATCGATCCTGATATGAGCCATATACAACTTCGAGGAAGAATTGTCAGAATAAATCTGATCGGAGAAGGCGGTAAGAAGAAAAGACTTGTGGCTACGCTGGCTGATGCTACAGGCGTTGTTGACCTGGTATTTTTTAACGGAATAAAATGGATCAAGAATAAAATTAAAATTAACTCAGAGTATATTGTATTTGGTAAACCAACCGTTTTCAATCAGTCAATCAACTTTATTCACCCCGAAATCGATCCTCCCAATGAAGAGAATTCTCTTTACAGTGGCAATATGATTGGTATATATTCTTCTACTGAAAGGCTAAAGTCAAGTGGCATCACAAACAAGCAAATTGCTAAATACCAGTCTCTCCTTCTAAAGATGACAAGTGATGCTATAAAAGAGACACTCCCTTCGTACTTGATTGAAAATAAAAAACTGCTTCCACTCCGAAATGCTCTAAAAATGATACATTTTCCTGATAACCAGGTATCATTAAATCTGGCCGTTTTCAGAATCAAGTTTGAAGAGCTACTTTATCTTCAACTTTCTCTTCTACGTCAAAAAAATTTACGAGAGAGATATGCGAAAGGATTTTTGATGCCACGAGTAGGAAAATATTTTAATGCCTGTTACCAAAATATTCCATTTGAACTTACTAAAGCACAGAAAAGAGTTATAAAAGAGATAAGGTCTGACCTGGTAAGCGGTAAACAAATGAACAGGTTACTTCAAGGAGATGTCGGCAGCGGGAAAACTATGGTTGCTGTTCTTTGTGCTTTACTTGCTGCAGACAACGGCTTTCAGTCCTGCATTATGGCCCCGACAGAAGTGCTTGCAAATCAACATTACAAAAGTACATTAAAAATTGTTGAGGGATCAGGAATTGAAGTTGCCTTGCTTACCGGAAGCACAAAGCCATATGAAAGAAATAAGATTTTAGAAGAACTGTCTCAAGGCAAAATCCATATACTTTTCGGCACACATGCACTTATTGAAGATAGAGTTAAATTCAATAATCTGGGATTTGCCGTAATTGACGAACAACATAGGTTTGGAGTTGAACAAAGAGCACGACTGTGGACTAAATCAGAAGAATACCCACATATTCTTGTAATGACAGCAACTCCTATTCCGCGAACTCTTGCCATGACTCTTTATGGAGATCTTGACGTATCAGTCATTGATGAACTTCCTCCAGGTAGAAAACCGATAAGAACAATTCATGCTACTGAAGTTCAAAGAAGCAGGATCTATGAATTCATGAAAAAACAGATTAAGGCAGGTAAACAGATTTTTGTGGTTTATCCTCTTATTAAGGAAAGTGAAAAACTAGACTATAAGAACCTACAGGAAGGATATGAACAGATTATTCAATATTTTCCGGCACCTGAATATGTTACTGCCGTTGTACATGGACAGCAGAAGAATGACGATAAAGCATATGACATGTCACTTTTTTCAGATGGTAAAGCAAACATTCTGGTATCCACATCTGTTATTGAAGTTGGCGTTGATGTTCCTAATGCTACAGTCATGTTGATTGAAAGCGCAGAAAGATTTGGTCTCTCACAGTTGCACCAGTTGAGAGGACGGGTTGGAAGAGGAGGTGATGAATCGTACTGTATTTTGATGACGGGATACAAATTAAGTAAAGAATCAAGAAAAAGAATTGAACTTCTTTGCACAACACAAGACGGTTTTGAACTCGCTGAGGCTGATTTGAGAATGAGAGGCCCAGGAGATATTGAAGGCACTCAACAAAGTGGACTTGCAATTGATTTGCATCTTTCAGATTTATCTAAAGATTCTCAAATTCTTGAAGAAGCAAGAAAATTGGCCACTGCAATTTTAGCAGAAGATCCATTTCTTGAAGATAAGGACAATAAAATTCTTGGCGAAGTATTAGAAAGTCTGAGAAAAGAGATAAAAGATTACTCAAAAATAAGTTAAACTATTATGAAATTTATAGGAGCACATGTAAGCGCAGCCGGGGGAGTTGAGAATGCCCCTTTTAATGCACATCAGATAGAAGCAACAGCTTTTGCTCTCTTTACAAAAAACCAGAGGCAATGGTTTTCACCTCCTCTGACAAAAAGCAGTATTGAACTTTTCAAACAGAGATGCATTGAATATGAATACAAACA
>DOVA01000063.1 GCA_003520315.1 Rikenellaceae bacterium
ATGGCAACCCAGGAAAACTTCCGCCTGATGCGGGCTGCGCTGGATGAGGTTGGTGCTGAATTAAAACGCTACATACGTCTGTGTAATTACTGCTCCGGGCTTTGTATGCCTGAAATTGCCGTAATGGGTGCTTTTGAAGGACTTGATGTAATGTTAAATGATGCTCTTTATGGAATTCTATTTAGAGATATTAATATGCAGCGCACTTTGATTGACCAATATTTTTCAAGAATTATAAACGGATTTGCAGGAGTGATAATTAACACTGGTGAAGATAATTATCTTACTACAGCTGATGCATATGAAGAGGCACATACAGTCCTTGCTTCGGATTTAATAAATGAACAGTTGGCATCATTGGCCGGAATACCTGAGGAGCAAATGGGTTTGGGACACGCTTTTGAAATGGATCCTGAACTCACAAATGGTTTTCTTTATGAGCTTGCTCAGGCACAAATGACAAGGGAAATATTTCCAAATGCTCCTTTGAAATATATGCCACCTACTAAATATATGACGGGGAATATTTTTAAGGGACACGTCCAAGATGCCCTTTTTAATATTATTGGAATATGGACGCATCAGGGCATTCAACTTCTTGGCATGTTGACAGAAGCTATTCATACACCGTTTATGTCGGATAGATATCTTTCGATAGAAAATGCCAAATATGTCTTTAACAATATGAGAAATATTGGTGATGAAATTGTTTTCAAGGAGGGCGGAATTGTGAGAAACAGAGCTAGCCAAGTGCTTGAAGGAGCAATCTCTCTTCTCGAAAGGATTGATAATGAAGGATTATTTTCTGCTTTGGAAAAAGGTATCTTTGCCAATGTTAAAAGGCCGAGAAATGGGGGCAAAGGTCTTGAAGGCGTAGTTGAAAAAGGGAATAATTATATTAACCCGTTTATTGGAATAATGAAAGGAGGAAAGAGATAATGAGTAGTGGACTATATTCAATGCAAACACAGGATTTTGACAAGACGCTTGACTTGTCAAAGGTAAAACCTTATGGTGATACAATTAATGATGGCAAAGTTCAACTCAGCTTCACATTGCCCGTACCATCAGGAGCTGAGGCGGTGGAAGCCGCTAAACAATTGCTAAAGCAGATGGGATTTGAAAATCCTCAAGTTGTTTTTTACAGGGAACTTACACCAGGATTTACTTTTTTCAATTGTTACGGTTCCACTGTTCATACTGTTAATTACTCTGATATTCATGTACCTAAGGTTGAATCTCAAGTTATGAGCATGGAGGAGACAGACAGGTTTATTAGGGAGAATATCGGCCGACCATTGGTAGTTATAGGTGCCAGTACTGGTACTGATGCTCATACTGTTGGAATTGACGCTATAATGAATATGAAAGGTTATGCAGGTCATTATGGACTTGAAAGGTATGAAATGATAGAGGCGCATAATCTAGGTTCTCAAGTACCAAATGAGGAATTTGTAGCCAAGGCTATAGAACTTAAGGCAGATGCTTTACTTGTATCTCAGACAGTAACTCAGAAGGATGTCCACATCAAGAATATGGTAGAACTTGTTGAGTTGCTTGAAGCAGAAGGTATCAGAGATAAGGTAATTCTTATTTGCGGAGGGCCGCGCATAACTCATGAGCTGGCTCAGGAACTTGGCTATGACGCTGGTTTCGGAATGAATGCCTATGCCGATGATGTTGCATCATTTATAGCTCAAGAATTTGTTAGAAGAAATAAAAAAGTTAATAATTATCAAAAATAAAGTCTATGGATAAAAATAGTATGAGAGAGGTAATTGCCAAAAGAGCAGCTCTCGAACTGAAAGATGGATATGTTGTTAATCTGGGCATTGGTCTTCCTACCTTAATTCCAAACTATTTACCTGCAGGTGTAAGTGTTATTTTACAATCTGAAAACGGTTTGCTTGGTATGGGACCAGAACCTGAGCCTGGTAAAGAGGATGATAACTATACTAATGCCGGCGGCGGGGATATTACATATACCAAAGGAGCATCATGTTTTGACTCATCGCTCTCTTTTGCAATTATAAGAGGTGGACATGTAGATGTAACCATTCTTGGTGCTCTGGAAGTTGATGAGCAGGGAAATCTTGCTAACTGGATGATTCCAGGCAAAAAAAGTCCAGGTATGGGTGGTGCAATGGATCTAATTACTGGAGCAAAAAGAGTGATAGTTGCCATGGAGCATACAGCAAAAGGTGCACCAAAAATTCTTGAAAGGTGTACTTTGCCCTTAACTGCAGCCGGGAAGGTAAATATGATTATTACTGAGATGGGAGTTATGCATATTTTACCTGAAGGCAAAATAATGTTGACAGAGATAAATCCTGAATTCTCTGTTGAAGATGTTCAGCAGGCAACAGGAGCAAAATTGATTATTTCAGATAACCTAATAAAAATGCAAGTTTAATTATGAAAAAGGTATTTATTGTTGCTGCGAAAAGGACAGCTATAGGCAAGTTCATGGGTTCACTTTCTCCTTTTAATCCCGGAGAATTGGGTGCTATTGTTATAAGGGAGTTGCTTAACGAAACTAAAATTGATCCTGCAGTTATTGACACTGTAATTGTTGGCAATGTTCTTTCTGCCGGTCAAATGCAAGGTGTTGCAAGACAGGTTTCCATTAAGGGAGGTGTTCCTTATGAGGTTCCCGCTTATTCTATTAACATGGTATGCGGTTCTGGGATGAAAGCAGTCATGAACGGATATGCTGGTATTATATCGGGTGCTGCAGATGTTGTTATTGCAGGTGGTACAGAATCAATGACGAATGCAGGCTTTATTCTTCAAAGCTCATTAAGGAGTGGTGTAAAAATGGGAGACCTCAAAGTTATTGACCATATGGTGTATGATGGTTTAACTGATGCATTCAATAACTATCATATGGGTATAACAGCTGAAAATATTGCTGAAAGATTGGGAATTTCACGAGAAGAACAAGATGTATTTGCTTATGCATCACAGCAGAAAGCAATTAAAGCTGTGGATTCGGGAGCTTTTGTCAACGAAATTGTTCCTGTAAAAATTGAGTCTAAGAATGGAACAGTTATTTTCGATAAGGATGAATTCCCAAATAGAGCAAGTACTCCTGAAAAACTGGCAGCTCTTAAGCCAGCCTTTAAAAAGGACGGTACTGTTACTGCCGGAAACTCTTCGGGCATTAATGATGGTGCTTCTTTTGTCATGATTATGAGCGAAGACGCCGTTGCAAAATATGGAATGACACCACTATGCGAACTTATTGCAGTAGGGCAGGGAGGAGTTGACCCTAGAGAAATGGGACTTGGGCCAATTCCAGCGATAAGGAAAGCTCTTAAAAATGCATCAATGAAATTTGAGGATATAGAACGTATTGAGTTGAATGAAGCTTTTGCCGCTCAGTCACTTGGCGTTATAAAAGGATTGATTGAGGAGTATAAAGTCACCAGGGAGTGGATTGATGAAAGAACAAATCTTAATGGAGGAGCAATAGCTCTTGGTCATCCTATAGGAGCTTCAGGGAATAGAATAATAGTTACGATGATTCACGGATTGATTGCCACTGGCAAAAATATCGGTCTCGCATCACTCTGTATTGGAGGTGGTATGGGTACTGCTGTAATTGTTAAAAGAGTATAATATCATTTCTACCAAAGAGACTGCATTCAGATATATTATTTAATACCTATTGCAGTCTCTTTGAAAAAGTCAACTATTCAATATTTTGGTAATCTAGAAAAGATTTTCCACAGATTTACATATAGTACCAGTATCACCATTATTATCAATAACCAAGTCGGGTTTTGCCATAACATAATCATGAGTTGATTTGAATTTGTTTTCACCTCCACCTGTTATATTTAGCATTATTACTTTGTCTTTTGAAACTTTACCCGATTTGATGCTTTTTATCATGCCTGCCAAGGCAATTCCTGAAGCATGATAAATGTCTATACCCTCTGTCTCCTTGAATAACTCACAGGCAGCTTCAGATTCGTCGTTAGTGGCAATTTCTATATCACCGT
>DOVA01000182.1 GCA_003520315.1 Rikenellaceae bacterium
ATTAACAAGCCTGCCGTTGTCAAAACCTCCATTATTAATTCTTCTATAAACCACGTAGCCTGTAGGAACAGCAGTTGACTCAAGAGAATCAGCTACAGCACTCCAGTTGAGTTTAACTATGTTATTATCAGAGATTTCTGCCGAAAAGTTCTTAACAGGAAGAGGTTGAACAACATATTCTCGATTTTGAGAAAGACTCAGATATTTTAAAATTCCTTTGTATACAGCTCTACTGACTGTAAATCTAAAGGTTGGGTCAAGTCCGTAACGCATATCTGCAAGATTTTGGTGTGAAAGAAGTTCAAGCAACATTGATGGAACTTTTGGCGTTCTTGACTCTGAATAGGAGCGGTCCCAGAGGCCCCTTCTTTCCCAAATAGGCTCATATAATGCTCTAACGTCATTAACAATTTGAGTCTGTACCATGTCTGCAAGATACCGGCTAGTAATTCTTGGAGTTCCTGTAGGGAAAACAGAATCGCCATTGGAAAGTCTTGTGTAAATTGCTAATGTTCCAATGATTGAATCGTTAAGAGTTGTGCCTGCGTCAGAATGAAATGCAAATGAGAGATCAATAGGAATATTGTATCCCTTTTCAACAGGATTTTGAGATGAACCTCCTGAAAGAACATTTACCCATCTTCCTCGTGACATATAATCATCGTTGTAGTCATTCGCTCCAGCATTAGGAGAGTAAATTGTATCGTTAAATCCTGCCCACTGCAACCAGTATCTTGCTCCTTCTGTAAACCTTGGATATCCACTGCCTTCAGGTATAATATCATTTGGCATGACAACTGTTTTGGCTGTTTCATGAGATGAACTCGGAACATTGGTTTGTGAGCCTTGGGAAGCAGGGCTTCTTGCTATATTTCCCATTCCTCCGCCAAATTTTATGGCATCAGTAGATACAATTTCATCTTTATGTGATGAAACGTTATAGATTTCAACACAACCATCCCAATTTCTCCCTTTTTCAAAAAGGAATGTACCAAGATAAATCCAAGTGCCTCCACCCATTTTCTGATTAACATAAAATCTGGTATCACCTCCTTTGTGGTGAACAGTATAAATAGCACGTTCAGTGCTTTGAGGGAATGATTGATATGCTACATATACGGCATATTCTCCATTTTCAGGAAAAAAAGGAGAATATTTTGCACCAGCACTCTCTCCCTTTTTTCTAAAATGAACCAGACGGGCGGTTCCCATCATGAATGGGTTTTCTCCTTGAATGTATTTCTCCTTAGCATTTTTGAATCCCGGAACAGATGAAGTAACCCAAATGCTATTCCCGTTTGTTTCCGAATAACCTGAATCAGAATCATCATTATCTGCTATGACCTCATTAAGCTGAGTATCTCTCTCTCTTGGCAGCATAACAGTAGCACCGGCATTTTCCAGCATTGGCACAAGAAATGGGAGAACATAAGATTGCGTATAAAGATCTTCTACAGTTTCAAAGATTCTGGCTCTTTGCCATTCCCATCTTAAAAGTTTCTGTTCATAGTAGTAACCATGACTTTGCCACATAGCAATATGTCTGTTTTGAAGACCCTTACTTATATCATAAGGCAGTGATCCTTTCGTTATCAGGTTGGAGGTTTTAGGCTTACCTTTATCTCGTTTCACTTTTCTCTCAGCCTTACCGGATTTATTTTGATCAGGATTTAAAAATGAAGGAAATAATTCTTCAATTTTGGATCCATTGCAAAAAATGCCTATTTTATTATCTCTATATTCAGGTGGCAATAAAGTATTAACAATAGAATAAATTGTCTCTATCTGTTCTTCCCGGAGAGGATATTCTCCTAATGTAGAGTTAAAAGTGATATCCAATCTTCTTTTTCTTGAAAGGTTAACACTTTTAATCTCAATTATTCCTTTAACTTTTGCCAATGGCTTTAAATATACATTGACAGAATCTGCAATCAATTTAAATTTACTCTTTTCTTGAATTTGAGCAGCCGACTTAAAAGGTAAAATAAAAGAGACTGTCAGAATCAACAAAACTAAAGACCTTTTCATGTTTTTTCGTCATTTTATCAGGCAAAAATAATTATTAAATCCATAACTTTGTAGAATAACAATAAGAGGTTATGAAATCAAAATTAAACTTAGCAAATCTGCCAACTAAAATTGAAAAGCTGAATAGATTTTCAGAGGATTTAGGCATAAATCTCTATATCAAAAGAGATGATCAAACAGGAACTGAGTTTTCAGGCAATAAGATAAGAAAACTTGAATATGTACTTAAAGAGGTTGTTGATCTTAATTATGATGTAGTTATTACTTGTGGAGGCATTCAGTCTAATCATGCAAGAGCAACAGTTGCCTCAGCAACAAAAATCGGTCTAAAGTCTGTCGTTTTGCTAAGAACAGATGAAGTTCCCAAAGTAGAAGGAAACTACTTCCTTGACAAACTACTAGGTGCAGATGTACGTTTCTGTACTTCAGAGGAATATAAAGAATCTAGAGCTGAAATAATGAAAAATATAGCCTCTGAATATGCTTTTAAGGGGATGAGAGCTTATATCATTCCTGAAGGTGCCTCATTTGGTATTGGAGCTCTCGGATATTACTCTGCTATGGAGGAGATTGTACTTCAGGAAAAAGAAATGGGAATAAATTTTAACACGATTGTTGTGGCAACTGGTTCAGGAGGAACATATGCTGGCCTTTATCTTGCTAATAAAATTCATGGCTATGGCAAAAGGATTATTGGGATGGCCGTATGTGATGACGCTGTCTATTTTAAAAATGTGGTTCATGAAATAAGCAATGATGCACTTGAATATCTTGATGCAGAGGTAGATATCTCAAAGGATGAAATTGAAATTAATGACAAATATATAGGCATCGGATATGCTCTAAGTACTAAGGAAGAACTTTACTTCATTACAATGTTCGCCAGAAAAGAGGGTGTTATTTTAGATCCTGTCTATACAGGCAAAGCTATGAGAGGCCTTTTCAGTGAAGTGAGAAACTTAAAATTAAAAGACCCCGGAAATGTCCTGTTTATACATACCGGAGGTCTTTTTGGACTATTCCCAAAACAAGATCAGTTTGATCTGTAAAAATCAAATTACTTCATGTAATCATA
>DOVA01000085.1 GCA_003520315.1 Rikenellaceae bacterium
GGTTTAATTTCTTCCGACAAACTTTCCGAACTTTATAGAGCTGCTGATCAACTGGCCATGGCACGCCCTCTCCAGTATGTTTTGGGTTTTTGTGAGTTTTCAGGATTAAACTTTCATGTTGAAGACGGTGTCCTGATTCCAAGGCCTGAAACGGAAGAGTTAGTTAGGTGGATAGGTGAAGACAGAGATTATGCAGACATAAAGGAAGAGTTTGCAATTTTTGATGCAGGATGTGGTTCGGGTTGCATAGGGATTGCATTGGCCAATTTGTTTCCAAATGCCAAAGTTTGCATGTGTGATATTTCTGATAAAGCAATTGAGGTGTCCAAGTTCAATTGCAGAACAGTTTTGAATAAGGCAAAATGGCCGAGGGTGAATATTTTTAAGTATGATCTTCTTGGTTATATGCCATTGGAAAATCATATTCAAGAGTCTTCTCTTGATATCATTGTAAGTAATCCTCCTTATGTCAGGCAATCTGAGAAACAGCTCATGCACAGGAATATTCTGGAATTTGAACCATCAAATGCACTTTTCGTAAGTGACAAAGACCCGCTCCTTTTTTACAGAGTAATAGCAGAAAGAGGCAGGAAGATGCTCAAAACTTCAGGAAAGATCTATTTTGAGATCAATGAGGCTTTTGGCTATGAAACTATGCAGCTGCTTCAGTCGCTTGGCTATGAAAATATTGAGTTGAAAAAAGACCTGAACGGGCGTGACAGAATGGTCAGAGCTTCTTCCTCTCGGTATAGAGAATCCCGTCGAGATGATCCACCTCATGTTGAAAAATGACCGCAGTATAACCTTCAACAGTATCCTTTTTCTCTTTGAAATCCTTGTCATCGATGTACGAGATTACTACACTTGTAGATCGTAGCACAGTATCGCGTTTCCCGGGAACTGACAGACATCCTTCCCAACCCCATGCTTTGTCTTGAGAGAGACTGACTAACCTGATGTTGGAATATAACTCAAATGGTTCTTCTGGTTTGTCGAATCTTTGTACAGCGACAAGTCTTTTACTTACACCAACTTGAGGTGCAGCTATTCCTACTCCGGGATTGGTACTGTCTTGCACTGTAGCCAGTAGTCTCTTTTTGAGAATTTTATAATATTCACTTTGCATGTCATTGATTGAGAGATCAGACGAAACAGCATTCAAAAGAGCTGTATCGGCCGGATCATCTACTGTATATATCGGCATTATGCCGTCAGTTGAATCAAGCCCGATCAATTGCATCTCATTTTCACTGAATGTCAATTTTTTGGAGCAGGAACAAAAAGCTGTAATACAAACGATTACTACTGCCATTTTATTTAAGTCAATTTTTAATATTTTCATAGAATAAAATATTTAGTACTACAATGATTTATCACGGTATCAAAATTGGTGGAGCAAGCAACATTGAAGGATCGATGTACATACCCTGAGCTTTTGTTGCCGGAGTATTATCAATAATATCTTTTGCCATGAATTCTTCAAAAGAATAAACCATACCGGCATATAATTTTATTCGTTTGACAATTTGCTCGCGGCTTGGGCCATTATAGTATTTAATATTGTTAATCATAACACTTGTGCTTTCAGGTCTCCATACCCCTTTTGAGTAGTAGAATGCTCCCTCATAGGCTCCGACCGCAGCGTATTTCTGAATACCTATAAAGTGTTTCCACAGAATATTGGTCAAATTGCTTANNTTTAATTTTATTTATATTGTCAGTATTTATTGTTTCGGAGTAGTTTACGTATTCATCTGCAAGTTTGCCAAAACCATGCCCGCCAGCCTCGTGCTGCACAACTCCCCTGAAATCATAAGGATAGTTAGAATTGGAGGTTGGGCACATGGCTATTGCCTTACCGTCTGAATATAGGACACAAGTTCCGCCATACCTTGTACTGTTTGCCACCATTATAATTAATGTTTTTGAAATATTAGATATAGGAGCGTAAGCAGCATAAGTAAATGCAGTATTATAATTACTTTCCATACTTGTTGACGGTTTAGCCTTGGTATATCTTGTTCCAAAAGTAGTATTTACCGTGTTATCTAAATCAGTAATTCCGCTCTCTGGAGAATAGGCATAAACCATATAAACATTAAAATATTCCTGATAACTTTTATATGGTTCAATGTTGAAAAAGTGTGAGTAGGCTTCCCGCAGTTTTGACTCAAACTTGCCGGAAACGATGTCATCAAAATCAAAACCATCGCCAAGAATTACTATGTCTACTCCGGCACCTGTAGTGGCTCTTTGTAATGTAACAACATCTCCATCATTATATTGAATCCCTGATTCCCTTATCTTGAGTATTGCTCTTACCGAACTGTTGTTTAATTTCAGAATAAGAGAATCTTGTCTTATAGTTGTTCCGGTATATGGGAGGACAGTAATTTCAAGAATAGATGTTCCTCCATTGCCAGAGGTTGAACTAAGAGTCACCCACGAAGGTTTTTTCTCAACGCTCCAGTTTGCCGTAGCTGTTATATTGACAGAGAACCTACACCCTAAGCCGGTGGAGTTCTGTGTATATTTATCGAGGCGTAAATACTCCTGAGGGTTTGTTCCAATCTCGCATATATATTTGAAAAAGTCATATCCCCAGCCTTTTGTGGTCTGGTAGGAGTTCAGTTTACCAGATGGCACATATAGGATAGCTGAAGGATTTATCCCAGAAAAAACATTAGTGCTGACTTCAAAAGTGTTTGTAATATTTGATGTAACTGTCGCCAGAGAGGCACACCCATAAAAAGCCATTGATCCAATTGACTTGACAGATGCCGGGAGTGTAATACTTTTAAGAAATACGCAGCTGTTAAAAGCCGATTTTCCTATCTTTTCAAGATTTTCAGGAAAGATAATAGATTCCAAAATGGAAACAGGCGTAGTCATCATAAGAGCTTCTGATGGAATCGAATCACCGTCAAGCATCAAATCCTTAATATCTAAATTTTTAAGGTTGACTATGCTGTTTTTTATTGTGGCAAAATCAGAACTTTTCATTTTACCCTCTATCTTAAGGTTTTGGATTGAGGTTAATCCGCTTGTGGGTAATTGGGAAGCAAGGGTATTATTCCCGTTGAGATAAACATAAGTGCCATCAAAGGATGACTGTTTAATTATGATAGTATCTGCAATAGCCTTTTTGCCTTGAGGAGCATTTTTCTGAGTAAAGATTATATTTGCAAATCTGTCTGTCCCACTGTTATTTCGGGCAATAATAAATGAATATGATTTTGTAGAGGTTGTTTTGGAATCAGGAACAGTGGAAACCCAGTCCACTCCACTGCTGAGAGACATTTCATAATCTACGTTGTATGTGAGGTCAACATTAATTGTAGCGCCCTCTTTGGAAATATAATAATTCTTTGTAGTCAGGGATATTTGATCTGGCCCGTCCTGGAACACAACAAGTGTGTCACTCAGATTAGAGGCCTTGTCTTTGAATACAATCTTAGCAGAACGACTTGAAAGTGTTTGATTTTGACTTACCTGCAAGGAATATTCATATGTTGACATCGCCTTGGTCTGGGTGAGTGTTAGCCAGCTGGCTGTTACAGGTACTGTTACGTTATATGAAATATTACTTTTGAGTTCTATTGTAGAGCTTCCTCCTGTGTTTGGAAACGCTTCCAGGTTCTTTGTAAGGATAAGTGCATCCTTTTGTTTCTGAGCAATTTGGATGGTTTGTGTTTTTGAACCGGCGGTGACTGTCAGACTTGTGTTCCTGGAAGATGTATTGGTATTTTTGTCGACAGTAAGTGTGACTGTAGTTGTGCCTGATCCTGAACTCGGAGAACAGCTGGCCCATCCGTCTCCTCCGGTTATCGACCAGGATTGATTGGTAGAGATGGTAATTTGCGCTGTATAGATGTCTGATGAGACGTTAATGTTGTCTGTAGAAAGTTGTAATGAATCATCCTCTTTCTGGCAGGCGGTTAAAAAAATGAAGATCAAAGAGAGAAACCAAAGTTTTTTCATAAGGTTTAAGGTTATTTTAGAATAAGTTTATTTTGTCAGGATTCTTAAATTGATTTTTTCCATACTTAAAAAAGATGTTTGCCGGACATAACTTTCCACAAGGTCAAGAGCGAGGGGCTCGTCATCAACTATGAGGCAACTGATAATCATGCCTCAAATATAACTATAAATTTATAATTAACAGTGAAATGCCCGCAATACAGGCAAGTAGAATAGTTATTATGTCGCTTGTTGAACTCATCATTGTTGCAAGTTCCTCCTATTGTCCTTTGTTGCTATTATGGTTAATCTCTATTCTTCATGGTTTTTCGTAATTTTTTGCAAAATTATAGCCATAGCCTTCTGAATTAAAAAGTTATCGACCAAACACCTGTAATTATAGACTAACAGGTTCAATAATTCGAAAAAAAGTTACCTTTGACGGTCAAAAAAATAATGATAGAATATGAGATTTTTGGGAGAAATTATCTCAATAGGCGTAGCGGTTTCTTGGACTCTTTCAGCTCTCTTTTTTGAATATGCAGGTAATAAGATTGGTTCTCTAATTGTCAACATACTGAGACTGTTTTTTGCTTTTTTTCTGCTCGGAGGGCTGTTATTGATTTTAACAGGTTCACCACTGCCGATACATGCAGATCGAGACACTTGGATATGGATGATCCTTTCTGGCCTTGTGGGATTTGTATTTGGAGATCTTTGTCTATTTCATTCTTATTTACTTATTACTGCGAGATTTTCACAACTTCTCATGACACTTGCTCCTCCTTTTGCGGCACTGTCAGGCTGGTTTATTCTGGGGGAGCGATTGACTTTGCAGGCTTTTCTTGGCATGGTGGTAACTCTTACAGGAATAGCAATCTCCGTTTTGAAAAGGGACAGCAGCTCATCTGTGGACGGAAAGAAGAATACAGTTAATGGCCGTATCAAACTTAATATGCCCTTGAAGGGTTTCCTGTTGGGTATTGGAGGGGCTTTAGGACAGGGACTTGGCATAGTTTTAAGCAAACAGGGGATGAATTATTACCAGGTATCTGCACAAGGTGCTACAGTAGAACATTATATCCCATTTGCAGCAACTCAAATAAGAGTAATCACAGGTTTGATAGGTTTCTTTCTGATTATTGTTCTTTCAGGCAGGTTCAGAAATCTTGTGGATGGACTTATGAATTCCAAGGGAATGAAAGCCACTTTTGCAGGTTCTATATTTGGACCTTTCATAGGAGTATCGCTTTCATTGATGGCCGTACAGTATACAAACGCAGCTGTTGCCTCTACCATAATGGCAACCACGCCTATCCTGATTCTCATTCCTTATGTGCTGATTTACAAGAAAAAAGTTACTCCCGTAGAACTTCTGGGTGCTCTGCTCTCAGTGGGAGGAGTTGCTATTTTCTTTATTTGAAAACAAGTCTGATCAGTTCCGGAATATCTTTCACTTTATGAATTGCAATCTTGTTTGCAGCTGAAGCACTTCTTTTTTCAATAGAAGGATGATTGTAGGAGGATATATATATTGTCTCAAATCCAAGTTTGCCGGCTTCATCAATTCTTTTTTCAATTTGACTGACAGGCCGTATCTCTCCACTTAGACCAATCTCTCCAGAAAAGCAAATTTTCTGGGAAATGCTTATGTCAAAGTTGGATGAAAGAATGGCGCAGGCAATGGCGAGATCGCAAGCAGGGTCTGAAATTTTAAGACCTCCTGCAATATTTA
>DOVA01000186.1 GCA_003520315.1 Rikenellaceae bacterium
TTCCAATCATTTCTACTCAATATCAATACAGCCAGATAGTGCTTTACCCAGAAAAAGAGGCCGCCATTATGGCTGTAAAAGAAAGGTTACTAGAGTTTAGAGAGAGAATCATGAAGGGAGAAAAATTCAGTACTCTTGCAACAATGTATTCTCAGGATTTTGCCAGCGCTTCCAAGGGTGGAGAGCTTGGAATGGCGTCAAAACAGTTGTACTGGTCTCAATTCTCAGACGCAGCCATGGCACTTAAACCTGGTCAAGTTTCTCAGATAGTCGAAACCCCTGATGGCTTTCATATTATACAATTAATCAAAAAAGAAGGCGATATGTTCAATGCAAGGCATATTCTTCTTAAACCCATGTACACCAATTCAGACAAGGATAAGGCTTTCAAAACCCTCGACAGTCTGAGAAATATGATACTTCTTGACAGCATAACTTTTGAACAGGCTGCAAGGCGTTTTTCTCAAGATCCTAAAAGCTATGTTAATGGAGGACTTGTGGCTGATGAAAATACAGGTTCAGTGTATTTTCTAGTAGACAGACTTAAACCAGAAGACTATGCTGTACTAAAAACACTCCAAGTCGGTGAAATTTCCGCTCCATTTGAATCCAGAGACAATGAGGGCAGAGAGGGTAATATTGTTTATAAAATTGTACGTCTCGATAAAGTAATCCCCTCGCATGTAGCCACATTTAAGGATGATTTTTACATTCTGCAACAAATGGCAGAAAACGAAGCTATAAACAAGGCTCTTGATGAATTTATCAAAGAAAAACAAGAAACTACATATATAAAGATTGACCCGATGTTTGAAAACTGTTCATTCAAAAGAGATGGCTGGATCAAAAAATGATGTACAGGAGCTTAATAACAATTCTACTATCTATACTGCCCTCTTTTCTTTTCTCCCAACAGCAACAGGTCCAGAGACCTGAAAAGAGTCTGATCAGATTGATTGATGCTAAATCTGCTGTTCTGACTACATCGATGGGAAGAGAATATCGAGAGATTAAAGGGCCTGCTCAATTTTTGCACGACAATACTTTGATTCTGTGCGATTCAGCCATATGGGACACCCAGGCCAATATTGTGGATGCAATTGGTCATGTCAAAATAATTCAAAAAAACACAACACTCTATAGTGACAACATAAAATATCTTGCAGATCAATCTCTTGCTCAGGTAAGAGGCAACTTGGTAGAGCTGATCGACAACGAAGGTGGCAGACTCCGTACAAACTTCATTGATTACTATACAAAAGACAGTATTGGAATGTTTTACAACGGAGGTTGCCTGATGAACGAGGATAGCAGCTTTATAGAGAGTTCTAATGGATATTATTATGCCAAAGAGGACAGGTTTCTGTTTCAAATGAAAGTAGAGATGCAATCAGATACCGTTTTGATGAAAACAGATTCACTGGCTTATCTTGCAAAGGAAAACAGAGCTGTTTTTCTTACTAAAACTCTGGCATGGCAAGGAGATGGATTTTTAATGGCAAATGGTGGGTGGTATGACAGAAAAAATGAGTATATACATTTTTCTAATGATGTATATATAAAAACTAAAAACAATGAAATATGGGCAAGAGAGATAGATTTTGACCGTAAAACAGGTAACGCAAAACTGGAATATGACGTTCAGGTACTCGATACAGCTCAATCAGCCATCATCCTCGCTGACAGAGTTCACTACACAAGCAAGCCTGAATCGATAGTACTGGAGAAAGAACCATGCATAGCACTTTTTACAGTGGAAAATGAAGTCAGAGATACACTTTTTTTCTCAGCCGATACAATAATATATCAGACCAGACTGCATAAAGATGTTGATTCCTCTGTAATTACTGTTTCGAAACAGAGGAGAGATCTAAGCAAAAGAGACCCAATTACTGAAATATACTCCTCCCTAAAAGCCAAAACATCTCTCTTGAATAAAAAAAATTCTGATACAACTGCGGTTAAAAACTACGATTCAACCCAGGTTGCCAAAAAAGATACAGTGGCAGTAGATACTGTTGCTGTAAACATAGACACAGTAAAAGTAAAGTTTCTGACAGCTTTTAAGAATGTGAAATTTTACCGTAGCAATCTACAGGGAGTTTGTGATTCTCTCCAATTCAATTCCCTTGATTCTTTAATAAGGCTCTATAAGGAGCCAATATTATGGAGCGAAAACAAACAGCTTTCAGCAGATAGTATTCAGGTTATTCTTTCAGGCAGAAAACTTAAAAAAGCAGAGTTAAATTCTTCAGCATTTGTAGCCATGCAGGAGGACTCATCTCACTTCGACCAAGTTAAGAGTGCAGATATTATAATCTTCTTTGACGATGGAAAACTCAGCAGATTTGACGCTCTTGGCAGTGCTTCAGTTCTTTTTTTCTTTGAAGAAGACAGCGTCTTAACAACAATGAACGAAAAGGAGTGTAAGGCTCTTAGTGCCACTATGTTGAATAATAAGATACATAGAGTTCGCTACTTTGAAAACATAAATAGTAACGCATATCCGCTATTCAATCTCCCGGACAACAAGCAAAAACTCAAAGGATTCAAATGGGCAGATGAGAAAAGGCCTAAAAACCGTTATGATGTCTGCAATCGTACCATCAAAAGTTCTCAGGCCTCAACATTGGAAATGGCGGAAAAACCGCTCTTTACACAATTCGGAATCTACTTTTCTAAAACAAAAAAATGATTCTTAGTGTTACCAAATATTAAGAGGTAATCCATGCATCTTTTTACGGGCAAGTTCTTTTACCTCTGATATGACAGCTGGATTATCCGGATTGGAAAGTACCCTGTCAATGAGTTCAACAATATAAGGCATATCCTTCTCGACCAAGCCTCTTGAAGTAATGGCAGGAGTTCCAACTCTTATTCCCGATGTCTGGAAAGGAGATCGACTGTCAAAAGGAACCATGTTCTTATTGACAGTTATATCCGCCGATACAAGCAACTTCTCTGCGACTTTACCTGTGAGATCAGGGAACTTACTTCTTAAATCTATAAGCATGAGGTGATTATCTGTACCTCCAGATACTACCTTATAACCTCTCTCAATAAAAGAGGACGCCATAACAGCAGCATTATTCTTAACCTGTAGCTGATATGTCTTGAATTCCGGCTGGAGAGCCTCAAAGAATGAGACAGCCTTCGCAGCTATACAGTGCTCCAGTGGTCCGCCCTGTATGCCCGGGAAAACGCTTGAATTAATAACAGCAGACATCATCTTCACCTCTCCCTTAGGAGTCAGGATACCGAAAGGATTAGGAAAATCTTTTCCGATAAGTATTATGCCTCCACGCGGACCTCTAAGAGTTTTATGGGTAGTGGATGTGACAATATGGGCATGCTTAACCGGATTGTCAAGCAAACCTGCAGCAATCAGACCAGCAGGGTGTGCCATGTCCACCATCAGAATGGCTCCTATCTTATCCGCAATGGCTCTCATCCTAGCCCAGTCCCACTCTCTTGAATAAGCTGAAGCACCTCCTACAATAAGTTTAGGTTTGTATTCAAGAGCCTTGCGCTCCATCTCATCATAATCAACCAGACCAGTTTCCTTATTTAGTTGATAAGAAACCGCTTTATACCAAATACCTGACATGTTCACTGGAGATCCATGAGTAAGGTGCCCTCCATGAGACAGATCAAGTCCCATGAATGTGTCTCCCGGCTTAAGACAAGCCATAAAGACCGCCATATTAGCCTGAGCACCGGAGTGTGGCTGAACATTAGCGTATTCGGCATTAAAAAGTTGGCAAATCCGGTCAATGGCAAGTTGCTCAACCTGATCAACCACTTCGCAACCACCATAGTATCTTGCTCCGGGATAACCTTCGGCATATTTAT
>DOVA01000268.1 GCA_003520315.1 Rikenellaceae bacterium
GACTGAAGGCCAAACTCCGCAAAGCAACAGTACAGACCTGCAACTCTTTAAGAAGAACGGTAAATGGACTTTATATACCGAAAGCTTTATTTCTAAAGACATACTTGATGCTTTTAAAGACAATACTGGAATGCTGGCCAGCGGACAGATCAATAAAGACAAAACGATCACCAAGATTCTGAGTCCTGGCAATGCCGGNNGATGACTTGTCCATATTGCAGATGTATGACCTCTTTTGTTGCGATTATAAAAGCAAGGAAATCGTCTCGGCCGAAGATACTAGCGGCCAGGACGAGGTGGCCGAAGAAAGTGAATTTGAGGCGGCAATCAGTGAAGAGTGCAATATTATTATCTACGGCCCACCGGGAACCGGTAAAACCTACGAAGTACTCTCCCTGATTGAAGACCTGGACACTAACGAAAAAGTTGGCGTCCAGATTGAGCATAAGGGCAATCTGAACCTGAACAGAACCTTCTGGCATCTCGCACCGGGGCGAAACGGTTATCTCTGGGATGATTTGAAGAAAGGAACAAGGCTTGGCTATGAATGGTGCGGAAAAGAGCTGGGGGATTTAACAAAACTTGATTCATCTGTTGCCAGCCATCAAATCCGTCGCAGATTTTCCCAAGTCAAGCAGGGGGATTACTTTTGCATCATCCGTGGAAGGCATTGCCTGGGTATCGCCGAGGCAAAAGAGAATTATGATTACTCAAAAGCCAAGCAGGGACCTTTCGACTTCCAAACGGTAGAAGTAAACTGGCTTGCCCAATTTGATACTCCCATCCTCCTGAACACCTCATCGACCATGACCTTTTCGGGGATAAACGGTGGGCAACGGTGGAAACCTCTGTTGGAAGGCCTGACTGAAAAGGGATTCACCTTCGGAGAAGAAACCAAAGAAAAAACCGTATTCAAGAAGCTCTATAAATTCACCACCTTTCATCAGTCCTACAGTTATGAGGACTTTATTGAAGGAATCAAACCACGCCTATCAGAAGATAAAAATGAAGACGAGACCGAACAGATTGCCGAGATTGAATACGAGATAAAACCGGGAATCTTTTACAACGCTTGTGACAAAGCTGCTCAGTTGGCCGGATACAGTGATCTGCAGGAAGCCTTGCAGGATAAAAAAGAAGATCGTACCGATAAATTCTCTAAGGCTCAACCCTACTACCTTATTATTGATGAGATCAACAGAGGCAATGTGGCCAATATTTTTGGTGAACTTATTACCCTTATTGAAAAAGACAAACGCCTAGGCGCTCAGCAGGAGACAATCGTTAATCTTCCCTATTCAAAAGATGACTTTGGTGTGCCGGCTAATTTGATTCTTATAGGCACCATGAATACCGCTGACCGCAGCATTGAGGCTCTGGATTCAGCCCTGCGCCGCAGGTTTACCTTTATTGAAAAGGCTCCCGAACCGGAGTTGCTTGACAAGCCCGGTTATAAATCAGAAAAAGTTGATTTGAAAGCGATGCTGAAAGCTATTAATTGTCGCATTGAACTGCTTTTGGACAAAGACCATTTGATTGGACACTCCTACTTCATGGACATAAAAACCATCGAAGACCTGATGGCAACGTTTAGAAACAAGATCATCCCACTGCTGGAGGAGTACTTTTATGGTAAACCGCAAATGATAGGTCTTGTGTTGGGTCCTGCATTTCTAAAAGAAAAAGAGCCGGTTCAGCTTTTCAGCGAGTTTGACACAGACTTTTCTGATATTCAGGAAAAGAAGCGATTTGAAATACAAATCCCTGATTCGTGGGATGGATACAAGGCGATCTATGGCAGTCATCAGGGTCTTTGAGTATTCCTATCTTTCCATAAACGAAGTGTTTACCGAAAAACACTTCGAGCAGATTGTCAAATACAATGAAATGCATGGGAATAAATATCTCAACATTGGTAACAAACGAGTCTATTTCAAAAATTATGTCGGTGTTATCCAGGTAGGTAGTCTTACCATAGAAATATTGCCCAAGGCAGATAGAGCACAGGGAGCAGAGGCAAAAAACAAATGGCATAATGCTCTTGTTTATATGCTACATATCTGTGGGTATCTGAATATTGATAGCATATCCCAGGCAGATTTGCAGATACAAAAATTAACCCTTATTGATCTTTTCTATAAGGTCTTTCTTGCTGAAGTAGAAACAATAGTCCATCAGGGGCTTATCAGAAAATATAGATACAATACGGATAATAGGGATTTCTTAAAAGGCAGGCTTATTTTCGGCAAACACATAGCTCAGAATCATCTGCATAAGGAAAAGTTCTTCACATCCGCCCAAGTTTACGATCACAACAATCCATTTAACCAGATCCTTTTAAAAGCGCTAAAGATACTAAAACGGAAAAGTAAAAACAATTGTTTTTATAATGAAGTATGCGGTCTTCTCCATTGCTTCGATAACATCGCTAATGCGCATATTACTGACAGCACTTTTGAAAGTTTGCAGTTCAACCGTAATACCGCCAAGTATGAAAAAGCGGTTACTCTGGCCAGATTGATTATTCAAAATTACTCTCCTGATATTAAAACGGGGATGCATCATGTGATCGGTTTGCTTTTTGATATGAATTTGCTGTATGAAAAAGTTGTTTATAGGTTACTTAAAGTGCTTGAAATAAAGTATCAACAGAATCACTTGAGACTCTCGTCTCAATATTCTAAAAAATTCTGGAACAGCAGAACTATCAGGCCGGATATTCTGGGAGAATTTATTTCTTCCACTGACCAGAAAAAGAAATGCTTTATCATCGATACAAAATGGAAACGCCCCTATGATGGAAATCCT
>DOVA01000105.1 GCA_003520315.1 Rikenellaceae bacterium
AGTAATTCAAAAGTTACAGCTGTCTTCCAATACTTTCCTATCGAGAATGTTGAACAAATTCTCCCGCCTCTCTCTCCTCCAATTGACAAGTTTCTGGCAATAGGAGAAGCAAATGGCGCTCTATATTCTTCAGAATAATTTCTTAATACAAGTGCCGTTTCCAACCTGTTCGACGGTGAGTAAAGTGCTCCAGCTATTGCTGCAAATGAACCAATATGATCAGCAGCAACTTCTCCAAAAAATCTTACTTTTTTCAAGGTCCAGTAACCGTCGAGAGAAAAGTTTCCTTGATATCTATCCATGGAAAGATCTCTCTTTCTCAAAACAGAGTCTCTGCCTCCATAGGGCATGGAATAACGGTAAATTGCAGATGTTTGAGAAACTCTGATGTTATTTCCCGACCATGTTAAATTAGATCCAATCAGTGAACCACCCAAAGTACCTTTTCTTTCAAGAGTGGTCTTGGTGTTATGAAGCCCTGTCTTAAGCAGTGAAGTATAAGTGCCATCCACTACTCTCGCATCATACTTTCTCTGGGAAACCAGTAAGGTAAACCTCCATTTCTCTGCTCTAAATGTAACTGCGGCTCCTCTCAACGAACGATTTTCATCAGTCGAATTATAAGGAGAGATACCAACAGGATATTTGAGAAGGCCTTTACTATCTGAATAAGAGTTCATCGCAAACGTATTCCAAAGAACAAGTCCCTGGCCAAAACGGGCAGAATAATCTCCAATTATCACTTTTTCTATACACCCAGTATTAATTAAAGAAAGGTTAATCGATTTATAATCAACGCCTTTCTCTCCTGCATCTCTTTCAAGAGTAACCGCACAGTTTAAATGATTCATAGACTCTACCTTAAACTGGGAATATAATTGTCCTCTTGGTCCCAGATATCTGCTGTCGGGATGTTTCTCAAACTCACTTTTACTAATCGGCTTAAATCCTTTTTCTTTTTCTATCAAACACTTGACTCTCGAGATCATCTCAAATCCAAGATTATTACATAAATCCTTGGCTGAATATTTATTTTTGCTACTCTCTGTGTCGGTTGTAAGAAATTGAATAATAATCGATACTAATTGTGAAGGCAATCCTGGTATGTTGTATAATTCATTCAAGGAAAGCAAATTACCGAATTCCTCTTTATATGAAAGAATGGCTTCCACCTGCCAATCAGTCAAGATTATCAACCTTTCTAAATCTTCCCTTCCTGCATTGTTTATATTAAGTGGGAAATGCAATAACTCCCTGTAATAGTCAAGTATCTCCTCAATCCCTGATTCGTCAGGCATAACACCACTTTCTTCCACACTCCTGATCAACATTTCTGTAACCTTGTCCGGCAACTCCTGCCCTCTAACTATTTCTACATAAGAAACCCAGCTACCTGTTAAAAGCAGCAGACTTGCAATCATTCGCCTCATAAATCCCTCTCCTCATAAAAAAACAGTAAAAGCAGTCTATCCTACTTTAAAACGATATTCGACCCTCTTCAACTCTTCGTTGGCTTTTGTAATCTTACCTGCAAGTTCAGATTTGAACTTAACAACTTTCTCCATAAGCTTTTCGTCACCTGTAGCTAAGATCTGAGTCGCCAGTATGGCTGCATTCTTAGCGCCATCCAGAGCAACTGTAGCCACTGGGATACCTGAAGGCATCTGCAGTATTGAAAGAACAGAATCCCATCCGTCCATGGAATTTGAAGATTTTATCGGAACACCGATAACCGGAACCGGAGTAAAAGCCGCAATAATACCAGGAAGATGTGCAGCACCTCCTGCACCGGCAATAATTACTCTTATTCCTCTGCCATAAGCCTTCTTAGCAAACTCCATGACCATTTCAGGAACTCTGTGAGCAGATAGAGCATTGATTTCAAAGGGAATCTCCATCTCATCAAGAAATTCCGCAGCCTGTTTCATAACCGAAAGGTCTGAAGTACTGCCCATAATAATGCTGACTTTTGGATTCATCGGTGTTTTGTTAAATTGGGTTAAGACAAAATTAATATTTAATTTCGCGAACACAAAATCAATTCCTATGGAAAGAATTAAGCTGCATGACAAAAACTTTCGTTTATTTATTAAAAATGAAGAGATTGAACAAAGTATTAAAACGGTTGCAGATCAATTGAACAATGATTTTAAAAATGTAGAACGTCCTCTTTTTCTTGCAATTTTGAATGGATCATTTATGTTTGCAGCTTCTCTTTTGAAAAATATTGACTTTGAATGTGAAATTGCTTTTGTAAGACTCTCTTCCTACAACGGCACCTCTTCTTCTGGCAAAGTAAAACACATTCTTGGTTTTGACAAACCTCTCGAGGGAAGAAATGTTATCATAGTAGAAGACATTATTGACAGCGGAGAGACTATAGAAGAGATAAACAAAATCCTTTATGAAGCTAATGTTAAGGATAAAAAAATTTGCACTATGCTTCTCAAACCAGATGCTGTAAAAAAGGATTTAAAAATTGACTATGCAGCCATGCGCATACCCAATGACTTCATAGTTGGATTTGGACTTGATTACAATGAACTTGGCAGACAGTACCGAGATATATATATTCTTGAACAATAAATTAAAATCATATGAAATTCTATATTATTTTAGGTCCACCGGGAGCAGGTAAAGGGACTCAGTCTGCTCTCCTTGCCAAGAAGTATTCACTGCTTCACATCTCCACAGGCGATATGTTGAGAAAAGAGATTGAAGCCGGAACTGAACTTGGTATTCAAGTTAAACAGACAATAGAAAGTGGCAAACTCGTGGATGACGAGACTATGCTCAAACTGATTAAAAAAATAATATCCGAACCTCAAGAAGGAATCAAAGGGTTCATTCTTGATGGATTCCCACGAACTCTGCCTCAAGCTGAAGCTCTTGATAAAATGCTTTCTGAAAGAAAAGATAGTATTTCTGCCGTGATATATCTTGACATTGATGAAGATATAATGTTCCAAAGAATATCTTACCGGGCTAGAATGGAAGATCGCAAAGATGATATGGAGAGATCTACAATTGAAAACAGAATCGTCCAATATCACACAAAGACAGAGCCGTTGATAGTCTACTACAGCAA
>DOVA01000238.1 GCA_003520315.1 Rikenellaceae bacterium
TTTGAGAGAAAAGCTGTATTTAATTATGCTTGTGGAAACAGGTGGATAACCACCAAAGGAAAAATCATCTTTCCTGATGCAAAAGGCAAACAATGGAAAGATTATGTGGATGCTCGAAGGATGGAGATTTCCTGCGGAGAAGCTCCATATCTGGTCAGCAGATATGATACATCAACAGGAGAGCCTATCCTACTACCCGATAGAATTGGCATATTAGACCGAAAACTGCGTGTGGTCAACGAAAACACTGACAATAAGGAAGATTGGTACAAATGGGCACTAAGAGCCTTACAAAGTACATATGGGTATGAATATCAAGGTGATAACCTTTTGCTTGCCCGTGAAAATGTGTTTTATACTTTCATTGAAAATGCCTTGTATAAGCTTAATGAGATGCCGGATGAAAAGATATTAAACACTGCTGCAAGGATTATCTCTTGGAATTTGTGGCAGATGGATGGTTTGAAATATACTGTTCCTTTCGGTAAACTTGAAGAAAGCTATAGACAGCTAAGTTTACTTGATATTTTAGATGGTATTGATAGCATGGAAGAACCAAAAAGTCAGAAATGCAAAATAATGGATTGGCGAGCCGACCGAAGTGTGGTTTTTGCATCGCTGATAGAAGGAGATAAAAATGGATAATTTGTTCGAATCTTCATTTGAATATAAGCTAATATACATCTTTGAAATACAGGATGACGCACACAAAGGACTGTTAAAAATCGGTGATGCTACCATTAAAACGGAGGACTCAATTGATAGTTTATCTCCGAACTGTAAAGCGCTCAATCAGGCAGCCAAAAGCAGAATTAAGCAATATACAAATACTGCCGGTATCAAGCCTGTTCTTCTACATACCGAACTTGCCATCCGTACTGTAAAAGGAAAAGACGGTAAGCCTGAGTTAAAAGCGTTCCGAGACCACCAAGTACATCGTGTCCTTGAGAATTCTCATATCCAAAAGAAAACGCCTCATAATACTACTGGGCGTGAGTGGTATAAGGTTGACCTCGAAACAGCGAAAAAAGCAATTGAAGCTGTTAAAAAGAATCAGAATAACTTATCAAACGTACCCGCAGATAACTTTGTTCCTATTGTATTTAGACCAGAACAGATTGAAGCCATAGAGAAAACTCTTAAGCAGTTCAAAGATGGAAATCGAATGCTCTGGAATGCAAAGATGCGTTTTGGCAAAACTTTATCCGCATTGGAAGTGGTACGCAGAGCAAAATTCAATCGTACCATTATTATCACACACAGACCTGTTGTCGACAGTGGTTGGTACGAAGATTTCACAAAAATTTTTCATGATGAAGGAAATTATTTGTACGGCTCAAAAAACAGTGGATACAACGTTGAGCAATTGCTGAAATCCGGCAAAAAGTTTGTATATTTTGCCTCTATGCAGGATTTGCGTGGCTCTGATGCTGTCGGTGGTAAGTTTGATAAAAACAATGCTGTTTTCTCTCTTGAATGGGATTTTGTTATTGTTGACGAAGCACATGAAGGCACCACCACTGCTCTCGGTGATGATGTTATTAAAACCATTGTTAAGGAAGGTACTGATCACGATACCAAATTTCTGGCTCTGTCCGGTACACCTTTTAATATTCTCAGAGATTACGAGGATAACAGTATCTATACCTGGGATTATGTAATGGAGCAGAGCAGAAAAGCTGAATGGGACGCACTTCATTTCGGAGATTCCAATCCATACGATGAACTGCCTGAACTGAGAATTTTTACTTATGACATCGGAAAACTTATCGAAAACGGCAAATATGCAGAATTAGAGGACAAGGCATTTAATTTCCGTGAGTTTTTCCGTGTTTGGACAGGTGATATCCATGTAGACAAGCGTGATATTCCGGCTGGGCAAAATGTGGGTGATTTTTGTCATGAGTCAGATGTAAAGAGCTTTATTAACCTCATAACCAAAGAAGATAATACAAGTAATTACCCTTATTCCACGATGGAATACCGCGAACTCTTTAAACACTCACTGTGGATGGTGCCGGGTGTAAAGGAGGCAAAAGCACTTAGTAAAATGATGAAGGCTCATCCTGTTTTCGGATGCGGACAATTCAATATCGTGAATGTTGCTGGAGACGGTGATAAGGATGAAGAATCAAAGGATGCCCTTCAAAAAGTGCGCCATGCTATAGACACAGCAGGAGACGGATACACAATTACTCTTTCTTGTGGTAAATTGACAACAGGAGTAACAGTACCGGAATGGACAGCCGTTTTTATGCTTTCCGGTTCTTTTTCAACCTCTGCAGCAAACTATTTGCAGACTATTTTCCGAGTACAATCACCTTGCAATAAAGACGGTAAAATTAAGCAATGTTGCTATGTATTTGATTTTGCTCCTGATCGCACACTTAAAATGGTGGCAGAATCCGTTGCAATATCCACTAAGGCAGGAAAGATAGGTGTCGATGACAGAAAAATCCTTAGTGAATTTTTGAACTACTGTCCTGTTATCTCTGTGGATGGTACAGAGATGAAAAAATATAATACCAATAATCTGCTGCAGCAGTTGAAACGCGCCTATGCGGAAAGAGCCGTGCAGAACGGTTTTGATGATACAAATCTATACAATGATGAGTTGCTCAAACTTGACGGTGTGGCACTTGATGATTTTGCCAACCTTAAGAAAATTATAGGCACATCAAAGGCCCAACAGAAAACAAATGAAATTGATATTAATAATCAGGGATTTACCGATGAAGAATACGAAGAACTAAAAAAGATTGATAAAAAGCCTAAGCGTGAGCGTACTCCTGAGGAACAAGCAAAGCTTGATGAAGCCAAAGAAAAGAATAAAAACAAGCAAACCGCTATATCTATTTTGCGTGGTATTTCTATTCGTATGCCACTTTTGATTTATGGTGCAGATATTGACATTGATGAAGATGTTACAATGGAAAAGCTGGTTACCCTCGTGGATGATTCCTCCTGGGATGAGTTTATGCCAAGTGGTGTCACAAAAGAGATATTCAAAAAATTTATAAAATATTATGACCCGGAAATTTTTATTGCAGCCGGAAGAAAAATACGAAATACAGTGAAGAGCGCTGATGAACTGCTACCGACAGAGCGTGTGCAGAAAATTGCACAGTTGTTTACCTGTTTCAAGAACCCTGACAAGGAAACCGTGTTAACCCCGTGGCGAGTGGTAAATATGCATATGAGCGATTGCCTAGGTGGCTATGACTTCTATGATGCTGAACACAATGTTCTCATTGAAATGCCGCGGTATGTTGATCAGGGCAAAGTGACAGCCGAAACACTTGGAAATGCAAGCGCACAGATTCTTGAAATCAACTCTAAAACAGGACTCTATCCATTGTTTGTAGCATACAGCATTTTCCGCAGTAAGTGTTTTGCATATTCGGAAAACCAGCTAACAGACGAGTTTCAAGGTAAATTATGGGCAGATACAGTAGAGGAAAATGTCTACGTCATTTGTAAAACTCCAATGGCAAAGTCCATCACAAAGCGTACATTGGTCGGATTTAATGATTTGACAGTCAATGCCCATTATTTTGATGACCTTATAAATATGATGAAGAATAAGCCAAAGCAGTTTACAGCCCGTGTGCTGAAACCAAGCTATTGGAAAAAAGAAGGAGTGAAGGAAATGAAGTTTGATGCAGTGGTCGGAAATCCGCCATATCAGGAAAACATAAGTGATACTGGGGAGAATGCTTCATTATCAAAGCAACTGTTCCCTATGTTTATTCAAAATACTATTAAATTAAATGCCGATTACACATCCCTCATTACACCTTCAAGATGGTTTACAGCAGATGCTCAAGATAAATCTTTTATAAAGCTAAGAGAGTTTATCAAAGACAATAACCACTTTTCGAAGATCTTTAATTACCCCGACAATAAACTACTGTTTAAGGGTGTTGAAATTGCAGGTGGTGTTAATTATTATCTTTTTGATAAAAACCACGTCGGCAATGTTGTTTTCACAGAGTGCTATGCTGACGGCAGAAATGTAGTAACAAGGCCTTTGTTTGAAGATGGGTTGGATATTATTATTTCAATGAACAGTTTAGTAAGTATATTGGATAAAGTCCGCTCTGCCAATGGTTTTGTATCGATGACTACTATAACATCTGGACGTAATGCTTTTGGAATAGTAGGTAAAAAGTCAGAGCTTGATAAAATCTCAACAGAAGAACCTTTTGATGGCGCAATTGAAGTACGTTGTGCATATGAAAAAATCCGCTATACAAAAAGAGAAAACATCACAAAAAGCATTGATATAATTGATAAATATAAAGTATTTACTTCAAAAGGTAATGGTGGTGCTGGCATTTTGACTGATGACAAACCGGTTGCTATACTTGGAAAAGCTTATATTGGATATCCTAAATCTGTTTGCACAGATTCACTTATCCCCATTGGTGCATTTGATACGAAATATGAAGCCGAAAATCTGCAAAAATATATGAGCGGTAAATTTTTTAGATTTATGATAGGTATATTAAAAGTGTCCCAGAATGTGTACCAGAATGTGTACCAGTTCGTGCCTATACAAGACTTTACCACGAAATCAGATATCGACTGGAGTAAGAGTGCTTCGGAAATCGACAGTCAGCTTTATGCAAAATACGGCTTGACTGAAGAAGAAATCGGTTACATCGAAGAAAAGATTAAACCAATAGAATAAAGCTTTTTTCCAGTACTTTTGAATACATCCAATTAAGAAGTATCTTTTCAATAAGAAAGAATGCACTAAAGGTTTTATCCTTCAGTGCATTCTTTACTTTCGAGCCTCCGCTTGA
>DOVA01000259.1 GCA_003520315.1 Rikenellaceae bacterium
TATCATTGCGGATACTTCTTGTTCTATCTGTGAAAAATATGATTCAGATGTTTCATTTTCTATACCGGCAAGTATTTTTACATCTTCACATAAATTAACAGTATTGTCTGAAATGCCTGCAATGTTATCAATAATGCTGTTAACAGCAAAGTAAAACTTCTCTCTGGCATTTGTTAACTGAGCTATCTGGATATCACATACGACCCCTGTTTCTTTAACAAGCCTCATTTCATCAGTATTTTCGCCAGTCAATTTATCACTGATGGTGTTAAGAGCTTCTTCCACATGTTCAATCTGTTGTCTTGTAATATCATGAAATTGCATTGAAGCTACCACTTCTCCCATGTTAGTAGAAATTAATTGGATCCCTGCTGATATTTTGTGAGCTTTGTCGGAAGTTGAGCTATTTTTTTGAGAAAGTAGAAGCATAGCCGCCCGAATTTTGTCAAGAATTACTTTAAGGTTTGCATTTTGTTCTGTTTCTAAATATAACACGCGCTCATGAGCCAACTTTACTGATCCTTTTAATAATTCAGCGCTTGAAAGGATACCGGTAAAGCTTGATTGAACAAGTGTTGCAAGATTATCAACATCGTGTGAAATTGCAATAAAACTGATCTCCTTATCATTAAGGTGTGCATTTTCTATCTTTGTAGAGACGCTGAATATTCTTAATTTTTTCACAATTTTTCTAAACTGTTCAATAGGCTTATAGATGCTCTCAATACTATTGTTAATAAGGGCAAGCATAATAATTGCACTTTTGAATCCTGTTTCAGACTCTTTCATACAACTATTCATGCGATTAAGAAGGTTTCCTAAATCTGAGTTTTCCATTGATGTCTGTGTTTCTGATATTGAAGAAATCAAAGATGATGACATATCAGAAATATCTCTGGTGCAAGAGTAAAAATTGTTTAAATCATTACCGATTGACAGGAATTCTTTGACTGTGGAAGCAGCAATTCCGCGGAGTTCCTCCCGAATCTTGTCAAGATTTTCCTTCCACACCAGGTAAACTTGCTTATCAATATTCATATGATTTTATTCCTTATCTATTATTGGAATTTTGTATAAATGCTAATAAAACAATCAATTTTTTTAGAAAAAAATATCAATTTTTCAACCCCTATCTATTATTAATACCCATTATCTACAATTAGCTTTGCTATGTTTTCCAGGGCAACTATCCTGTCTACTGCTTCAAGCTTGATCGCTTCTTTTGGCATACCAAAAACTACACACGATGATTCGTCCTGGGCAATATTGAATGCACCTGCATCTTTCATCTCACGCATCCCTTTTGCTCCATCATCTCCCATGCCTGTCATGATAACACCTATTACATTTTTCCCCGCATATCGTGATGCTGAACGAAAAAGGACATCCACTGAAGGCCTGTGACGACACACTAATGGTCCCTCTTTTACCTCCACATAATAACGAGCACCACTTCTCTTTAAAAGGGTGTGCTTGTTACCGGGAGCAATAAGGGCACGACCAGTTATAACTGAATCATTGTCTTCAGCTTCTTTAACAGACACCCTGCATAGACCGTTAAGCCGGTTCGCAAATGCACGGGTAAAATTTTCCGGCATGTGCTGAACAATAACTATTCCCGGCGCATCTTCAGGAAGAGCTTCAAGCAAAACCCTCAAAGCCTCTGTGCCACCTGTAGATGCGCCAATAACAACAACTTTCTCCGTTGTTTGAATCATTGATCTATTAACATTCTTGGAGATAATTGCATCTGCTGTCAGCTTTGGTTCAATATGTATTGCCTTTTTAACAGTTTTTTTTAGTTGCACCTTTGCTGCAGCCTTTACAACATCACAAATAAGTATCTTTGATTCCTCGATAAACTGTTTAACACCCATTTTTGGTTTCTCTATAATATCTACAGCCCCGTATTCAAGAGCTTTTAGGGCTGTTTCTGAACCACTTTCAGTGAGACTTGAACACATGACAACCGGGATTGGGTGCTGTAACATAATTTTATGGAGAAATGTTATGCCATCCATACGAGGCATCTCAACATCAAGAGTAATAACATCCGGTATAACTTCTTTTATTATGTCTGCGGCAATATAGGGATCTCTGGCAGCACCTACAACCTCAATCGATGGGTCTGACAAAAGGATGTTCGTCATTGTCTGACGGACAACAGCAGAGTCATCAACTATAAGCACTTTGATTTTGTTCATTTTAATTCCTCATATTGAGATTCATTCTCGATTCCATGTCGTTATATCTGGTTTTTATTACCCGATATTTTGCATGTTACAACTGCCACTTATACGTTTCAGAAGAATTTCCCCTGTCTTAGTATAAAAATGTATTTTTCTGCCCTGTTTACCACCAACATCCGATAACATCAGGATAAGCCTTTCCTTTTTAATAATGTTCATAGCTATTTCTATGTTTTTCTGTCCTATCGATGAAGTATTTTCATTGATGCGATTAATTACATCGGCTCCACCTAAAAGTTTCAATTCCATTTCATTTTTTTCAATACCGTATTCTTCAAACTTTTTTAGCATGTACGGAATAGATCTATCAACATAGCGAAACGTAGAATCTTCCTTTTCATAGGGGCTGTTGGGTAGCATAGCATGACAAATCCCCCCTACTCCCAGTCTTTTGTTGTACATTGTTATAGCAACACAGGAACCAAGGATCGTAGAAACCACTGTAGGTATATCTGATATATATATTTCTCCTGGCTTGAGAAAAACCTTCATAAAGATCTCCTGTATATTGTAGGGGCCACCTGTTTCAATGGTACATTCATACCGAAGAGGGTTTCGGAATGTCCAACAAAAAGATAACCGTCAGGAGACAAATACTTACAGAATTTATTTAATAGTTTTTCTTGTGTAGATTTATCAAAATATATAATTACATTCCGGCAGAAAATAATATCCATTGGTTCGCGAAATCCAAAATCTCCATCCATAAAGTTCAATCTTCTGAATCTGACTGTTTCCCGCAGCTCAGGTGTAATACGATAGAGTTTTTTAACTTTGTCCTTACTTTTTAATAAGTATTTCTTTTTAAACTCATGGGGAACTANNGTCTTTCTTGATCATAGACAGCCATTCTGGCTTTATCAAGAACATTAGTGGAGATATCGGTTCCAAGGATTAAAAAATTAAAAGCTCTATTGCTGCTTGAATACTCTTTTAAAACCATAGCTAATGTATATGGCTCCTCTCCACTCGAACACCCGGCGCTCCAAACATAAATATTTTTCTTTGTGAGAGTAAGTTCAGGCAGTGCTTTACAGGTAAGATACTCAAAATGGCCAGGTTCACGGAAAAAATCTGTTTTGTTTGTAGTAATCTCATTAATCATGTCTGTCATTTCATCCTGAATACCTTCCTGACTGAAAAGATAATCACAGTAATTAGAAAATGATTTTAGATTTAGTTTTCTAAGTCTTTTCTGTAATCT
>DOVA01000237.1:0-2780 GCA_003520315.1 Rikenellaceae bacterium
ATATAAAATAAATAGCTGGCAGCTCAAAAACCGCCAGCTATTTCTATATTACACTTTACCCAAAGTTCAGAAAGAACCCATTCTCATACTTCACTAATTCATTTCAACAATATCTCCGAGATTGATATCTCCTTCTAATTCACCGGCATTGGCCTCTATCACAAAATAGGATTTGCTTACTATCGGACTTACGCTGCCTGGTTTCATACTAAAGATGATCTTAACAACTCGATTTTCTTTATCAACAAAGGCGACATCAATCGGAAACTTCATAAAGAAACAATGTACGCTATTGCACGGTTTAATTATCAACCCACTTCTTATGCTAAGACTCTTTCTTCCAAGAAGTCCCTTGAGCCTTGATACAAAGGAATCAGCAACTTCAACTTCATCTAGAACTATTTTCTCTTTAGTCACATTGATCAGCTTCATTTACATCCTTCCTTCCAGTATATCCTTACCTTGCTGCTTTTCCTTACTCCTGTGCTTCTCGGCATAATACTGGAATGTAAATCCTCCTGACTCTATTGCATCCTTATCGAAGAGTTCTTTCTTTGTCACCACCTCGTTCTTGTATACTATAATTCCAGGCTTAGTGGTATACATAACAAGCCGAGGTCTGTTGACCTTCCTTGCCAATGCCTTATATCCATCTATGAATCTCCATTTACCTTGCTCAAATTCATTATCCAGCACTAAATCATAATTGAACTGGGAGCCTTCGACTTGAAAATCTGCAGTCTTATTATTCTTGTTGAAAGTAACCACAATTTTGCTCTTCCTCTTTTCTTTTATTGGCAATTCTTTAACTGCTCCGTCTATCAGTGCTTCACCGTTCTTATGATAAAGTAACATCCCTCTTATTACGATATTTGGTTTCACAAGAATTGAATAAAGCAAAATACCAAATAAAACCAATATCAGAGGTAATCCTATTACAATACTAGCCAATGTCAGATACAAAGGAAGATTCTTTTTGAAATTCCTAACGTTTTGTTGTCCTTGTGTTATCACTTCAACTCTTACATCTATGTTTACGGATTCGATCATTGTTAATGGATCCTCAGATACTAATGTGAAACTAACCACATGTTCCCTTACATCAAGGTTTGGGTTTAATGTCAGAAGAATTTCTCTTATTCCAGTTTCTTCAGGTTCGAGAATTAGGCTGGAATTATCCAGCGTACCGATAGTCGGATTAATTGTAATCGAAAGATTTTCCTTGACCTTCGAAGTGCTTGACAAATTCATAGGTATCTTAATCTTGGCACCTGCAACTCCTGATACTAAGGTATTGCTCACATTAGCCTTAACCATTCCGGGCTCAACAACCTCGTACGAACCAATGGTTCTCTCAAGTATAAAATTTTCACCTTTATACTTGCCCTGAACGAGCAACTTGAGTGATGTAGCCCCAATTGAGCTAAACGAAACCTTTGTACTAAAGGTCCCATCACCAGCTTTCAAATCACCGAAAGCCGGATCCTGATTATCTACCAGAGTCAGCCTTTCTGATGTTCCATCCGAATGGTCAATCAACAGACTGAACGTACTGATAGACATATCCTGGCCAGTTATTACCTTGTTTCCTCTCATCTCAAGGAATCCTGAAACAGTCATACCATCCCCAAGCTTGTATTTCATTTTGTCTGAGTAAAAATCCGACTTAAGTAGTGGTAGTTCCCTTACAGTAACTTTTGAGCTTGTGTTGGTTATAAGATTGCCATCTTCCTTCACAGTAACTTGTATCTCATAGTTCCCTTGAACATCAGCCTTGTCAAAGAGACCAGTGAACATCCCACCTTGTTCAGTCAGTCTTATTGAATTTAGCTCTGGAACTCCATTTTTTATAACCACTGCTTCCACTACAGCTTTATCACCAATTTCTCCAGTTAACCCGACACTTATTTCGAGTGGCTCATTCACGGGTTGCTGAGTGTTGGAAAGAGGCTTCGTCACCCAAGCCTTTAGGAATAAATCCTTATCCCCGAAAGCACGGACTGGTCCCGTTCCATTCAACTTAACTATCCATTTTCCAGATAGTTCTTCCTTTACCTGATTTAAAGTAACTAGCGTATACCTTTCATTTGTCTGCACTAGTACATTTTCATTCACCGACTTCCCTTCGGGTGAAACCAAATCAACTCGTAAGCCTGGTACCTCATTAGCAAATACCATTGTAACTTGAGAAGTATATCTATCGAACTCAAAATCAAGACTTTGTTCTCCATTGAGACCAAGGTTGCTCCCTAAAAAGTTCCGTCTGTTCTTAAGAGTACTGAGCACATTGAAAAATGTTAGAGCAAGTTCACCCGGGTCACCTATGAACTTAGCTTCTCCTTGCGTATCATAAGCAATCCTATTCAATATATCTTGATTTACTGCCCCGAATCCTACCGAATAAACAGGATATTGCTTCAATCCGATTTCAGATACCGTCCCCCACATGCTTTCCATATACTGATTCATGAACACCTGGTCATTCCTCTTCCCAGGATCCGGATCTGGAACACCATCAGTAAGGAATATTATTACCTTCCTTACAGCAGGTGCAGTGAATGCACTGAGCTGATTCTCAGCAGCCTGAAGCGCAGCCTGATAATTAGTATCACAGGCAGCCTCGAGCCTTGGTGCCAAAGTCAACTTCAATCCAGACTTTGTTGAAGAACTGCCGACTTGCTGCATCGGTATGACTTCAGTCGTAACTGTATTGAAAGTAATTATGCCCAGATTATCATCTGGGCTCAAAAGATCAATGAATATATTGGCAGCAGTTTCCC
>DOVA01000237.1:2799-2979 GCA_003520315.1 Rikenellaceae bacterium
CCCAGAGGTATCAATTACCAGTGAAACAGCAAGTTTCTCAAGGATCGGCTCATCAGCTTCAACTACTGGGACAGGAAGGCAGCTTGCTATTATCAATGCAACCAAAAAGGCAATTATATATCCCTTTATCTTTTTCAAGAACCTTCCCTCCTCTCAGTTTTCACGATTTTATAGCAGACT
>DOVA01000072.1 GCA_003520315.1 Rikenellaceae bacterium
CAGCCTGTATTACATGGCATTACCATGCCGGTAGTTTGCGAAAAATGTCACCCTTCAACAAAATCACAAGCATCAATGTTAAAAATGCCTTTGCAGGTGACCCTCCTGTAATTGACCATACAAAGATTGTTTTGTGTAATAGAGAGTAGTCAAATTCAAAGCAGGTGCTGATTTAGCCAGCTCGGTATTACTTTACATATTGTATCGGAAAGTAACCTGGTGCAACCACTCAAAACCCTGTATATCCACGTTCAATAATAGTCAATTAATTATTTTTGTTTGTTAACTATTTTCACAAAATTTGTAATTAATAATTTGTCCCTTTGATTATAACCTAAACTAATGAAAAACAAAAGATTATTTTACACAAGATTGCTGGTGCTTTCTTCACTGTCAATTTTTGTCCTTTCTTGTTCAAAGGATGATAACCCGCCTTCTGAGCCGGAAGAGGAATTATCGCTTCAGTTTAATCCATCCACTGACAATATTATTTTGAGACATGAGTTCAGAGCTGCCTGGCTTACAACTGTTGGAAACTATGACTGGCCTGTAAGAGGAGCTTCTGCTGCCTCTCAAAGTGCAGCTTTGGTTTCTATTATTGAACAATTGAAAAATTTGAACTTTAATGTTATTTTGTTTCATGTAAGGCCTACCTCTGATGCATTTTACAGGTCAAATCTGGTGCCATGGTCTTATTATTTAACTGGTACGCAGGGAGTAGATCCTGGTTTTGATCCTCTGGCTGTAGCTATTGAAGAGGCACACAAACGCGGAATGGAAGTACATGCCTGGCTCAATCCATATAGAATTGGCTCCACCTCTATCACTTTAGCTTCCAACCACCCGGCTGTTCTTCATCCTGAGTGGTGTATAGTTTATGAAAATAACAGATATCTGGATCCAGGATTGCCTGCAGTGAAAACTCATCTTAGAGAAGTTGTTACTGAAATTATTCATAATTATAATGTTGACGGTATCCATTTCGACGATTATTTTTACCCTGCTGGAGCGAAGTCTGCAACTAATCCGTTTGGATTTAATGATCAGGCGACATATAATACATATGGTGGAGGAAAAAATCTGGATGCATGGAGAGAGGCTAATGTGGATGAGATGGTACAAGATATTGGTAATACAGTTAAATCCTTAAATCCCAAAGTACTTTATGGCATATCACCTCAGGGGAAACAGGAAAATTCCATGACTGTTTATGCTGATGCACAGTCGTGGCTTCAGCAACGTTTGGTAGATTATCTTGCTCCTCAAATTTACTGGCAAATAGGACATCCTACTGCAGATTTTGCAACCGTTTTAAGTTACTGGAATGCAAATGCCAATGGTGTACCAATTATTCCCGGTATTGCAGCATATAAATTTGGAGATCCCACCTACCCTGCATATACTCTTAGCGAGTTTCTCAACGAAATTTCACTAAGTAGATCCTATGCCAGTGTTGCCGGTAACTGTTGGTTTAGGGTAGCACATATATTTAATCCTGCTCTAAGTTCTTATATCGCCGGCACTATTTATCATTACAAGAGTCTTGTCCCGAAAATGGGATCCGATTCTTCAACACCTGTTCCTGCTGCACCTGAAGTTTCTGTAACTATCAAGGCTGTAACATGGAATTATGTGCCGAATGCTACCTCTTATGCTGTTTATGAGCTTGAAAGAATAGGGAAAAGTTCAAAATGGAATGCAAATTGCAGACAAATTGGCACAAGTTTAACCTTCCAGGGGAATAGTGGAAAAAATTATTTTGTTATAGCTGTAAATGGAAGAGAAAAATCTTTAATTTCTAATATTGTTTATATTCCTTAATTCTTAATTTATGATAAATCCAGACATGGAATTTTTTTCTCCCGAAATTTCTGAACCATTGCAAATTCCTGTAGCAGGTAGTTCTGTACATGCCGGTTTTCCTTCACCTGCCGAGAATTTTATAGAGAATAAACTTGATTTGAACAGTGCTCTTGTTAAAAATCCATCTGCCACTTTTTTTGCCAAAGTTCATGGAGACAGCATGATAGGTGAAGGGATTGATGATGGTGATTTGCTTATAATTGATAAATCGGTAGTTCCATATGATGGAGCCATCGCTGTATGTTGTCTCGATGGAGAGTTCACACTTAAGACGGTACATATCATGTCTGACAGCATACTTCTTGTTCCTTCAAACAGCAAGTTTAAACCTATTAAAGTCAATAAAGATGAAGAGTTTATGATTTGGGGTGTAGTAAGATATATTATCAAAAAGAGATGAAAGAAATAAAATATGATTACATAATTAAGTTAACGTTCTACTTATACATATTAACAGTACTTTCTCTCATGTTATTTTCAATTAACGTTAGTGATATTAATGTTCCTAAAGAGATAATGGGTATAGCCATAGACAAAGTTGTTCATTTCCTGATCTTTTTTCCATACCCCTTTTTGCTTTATGTGTCTTTTAAAAGAAAATTCAAAGCTAATGTATCTTTTTTCTTGTGGGTAATCATACCATTGTCAGGTATTTTCTTTGCTGTTGCCACTGAATTTCTTCAATCGCTCAATCCAGACAGAAGCTTTGAACTCTCAGACATGGCCGCCAATGTTTCTGCCATAGTATCTGCATCTGTAATCTCCAGTATTTTTCACTATTTCCATGTTTGGTCTCGCAGATTGCAATAGTTTTTTTGTCAGTTGTGAAAGAGTATTTGCTCCATTTTTGTGGGACAAGCCTGTTATAGTTTTAAGCAACAATGACGGTTGTGTCGTGTCTCGTTCAAAGGAAGCAGTGGCATTGGGGATTAGAATGGGACAGCCCATTTTTCAAATCAGAGATTTAGTAAAAGCAAATGGTGTTTACGTATTCTCCTCCAATTATGTTCTTTATGGTGACATGTCTCATAGAGTAATGGAAACTTTGAGGGAAAATGTCCCTTCAATTGAGGCGTACTCTATTGATGAGGCGTTTTTAGATTTAAGAGGTATTGAATTATCGGAACTGGATTTATTTGGCAAAGATTTAGCCTACAAGGTTAAAAAAAATACTGGCATACCAATAAGCATTGGAATTTCTCACACAAAGACGCTGGCTAAAATTGCCAGTAAAATTGCAAAAAAAGATTCTAAATTACACGGAGCCTGTTTTTTGCGTGATGAAACAGATATTAGAAATGTTTTAAAAACTTTCCCTGTTTCTGAGATATGGGGAATTGGAAGAGAGTACTCTAAAATGTTGGTAAAAAACAATATAATGACTGCTTATGACTTTTTACTTGCATCGCCACAATGGGTAAAGGAGAAAATGAGCATTGTTGGTTTGAGGACATGGAGAGAGCTGCATTCAGAATCATGTATTAGTTTTGAAGAGAGTATTAAAGATAAAAAACAGATATGTGTTAGCAGAAGTTTTTCAAGGGAATTATCTGATATTGAAGAGCTATCACAAGCTGTAGCAACATTTGCTACACGTGCTGCAGCTAATCTCAGAAAACAAAATTCTGTCTGCTATTCCATTCATGTTTTTATTTTGACTAATCAATTCAAGGAAGGAGTTTATCCATATTATAGAAGTTCTATTGTTACACAAGAATTTCCTACTGACAGTACGATTAAGATTGTTAAAGGCTCTATTGAGGCACTTGTTAAAATTTATAGAAAAGAATATTCCTATAAAAAAGCAGGAGTTGTTTTAATGGATATTTCAAAAAAAGATAATACTCCATTAGATATTTTTTATAATGACGAGATGCAGAAACATAACTATCTCATGAAAGCGTTGGATGACATAAATTCTCGTTTTGGAGACAATACTCTTGTTACTGCTACCCAGGGAGTTAACAAGCTCATAACATTTTCAAATTATCTGTCCAAAAAGTATACAACTTCCTGGGATGATATCATTGAAGTAAAAATTTAATAATCCTTATCCACTTTTTTTTGACAGATAAAGAGTATGGAATTTCAGTAGATAAAGGTTCCTCAACTTTTACTTCATCAATCAAGTCAAAGCCTGTTGTTGTAATTGCTCTATCGATACCAAAATATTCAAAAGCATGC
>DOVA01000264.1 GCA_003520315.1 Rikenellaceae bacterium
TATACTATTACTACAAAAGCAAAGAAGAAATCTTTAATGATGTTATCATGCGAGAAATTGACGAAGTGTTTAATAAAACGAGAAGTGAAATTGAAAAAATTACATCTGCAGAAGAAAAACTTAAAACCTATTTTTCCGTGTCAACCAGAACAATAAAACAGAAAGTAATTCTTTACAAAATTATCCAAGGGGAAGTATTTGAAAAATTATCGCCGGTAGACTTGTTTATTAAAAAATTCAATACGAGAGAAATTCAGTCTGCAAAAGAAATTTTGCTTCTCGGAATAAAAAATAAAGAATTTCCGGTTTTTTTTTGAAGTTGATTCCGACCTTTTGGCTTATTCTGCTGTAAGTTCTATCAGGAGTCTTACCATTGACCTCGCAATTGAAGATAAATTCCCCAACTGGGATGAGCGCTTTAATATCCTTATTAATCTATTAATTAGTGGTTTGAAAAATTATTAATACAAAATAGACTAAGAAGAGATATTATCGCAAGTAAAGGATTTTCCCCAACTTTTTATGCATTTTTTATGAGATCAGAAATATTTATCAATCCCAACTACTCATACTTTAAAGATTTCGTCTACCAAATACCAAAAAACTTTAATTCTCTGGGCGATATTGTTCATGCCGGACGAAACGAAGTAAGAATTGTAAACGTAAATGGCATTTCTCTCGTAATTAAGTATTTCAAACAGATCTCACTCCCGAACAAATTTGTCTATGCGCATATAAGAAAATCCAAGGCTCGCAGGGCATATGAGCACTCTATGTTTCTTTTGAGCAAGGATATAAGCTCTCCGGAGCCGGTTGCATATATTAATTGTCTCAAAAACGGGCTGCTTTATCAGAGTTATTATATGTGCCTGTATACTAATTACAAGCCACTTGAAGAGCTACTGATTCTTCCAGTCACAGAATCAGGAGAAGCTCTTAAAGCCTTTGCCCATTTCTCATACCGGCTCCATAAAGCTGGTATATTTCACAACGACTACAATGTAGGTAATGTCCTCTATAAGCTTAAAGAAAATGGGTACGACTTCTCACTGATAGACAATAACCGGATGAAGTTTCACCGATATAACTACTACAAGGGAATTAAGAATATGAACCGTCTTGATATACCAATCGGATGTCTGGGGATTATCGCCTCAGAGTATGCAAAGGAGGCCAATGCGAGCGAGATCAAAACGCTTAATGCCATGACTCTTGCCAGATTGATATATCTGGAAAAGATGGCCGTAAAAAAAGGGATCAAGTTTTTGAAAAAATTGATCCTGCAATATTGAGTCTNNAAGTTTCATTTTTAGTTAATTAATAATCAGACATTTAATTGTATGTTCAATTGTTTTATGTATCTTGCTTTCATAATTAAAATAGTAATAAATGTTTAAAAATCATTGGGATCAAGTTCACTTAACATTTTCACATCGCCCAGGTCTTCGTTTTCAGGCAACATTTATATTGAAAGATTTTGGAGAATACTCAAACAGGCATATATTTACATATGCCCGGCAGAGGATGGAAACACACTCATCAAAGGTCTGAAGTAGTTCCTGAACTATTACAATAATCGAAGAATTCACCAGAGTCTGGATAGAAAAACACCATATGACTGGTATGAATATGCATCATAGGATTAAACTTAAAAACATCCCCTGTGGTTGAAAAGTGGAGAGTATTATAGTTCCATATCAGACTTTTACCACTGCATCGAACAGATAAGCCGCTTGCCGGATTCAAAATACATTTTAATCCTCCNNAGCCGCAATAACGTTGAAGAATCTCTTTTTCGTGGGGAGTTGCCTTTCTATTTTCTTTTTCTAATAGTAATACTGTCCTAATAGCCTCGATATTGTCTCTTAACTTTGTCTTTCGGTTAAATGACATTTTCTTCTAAATAGATCTGCACGGTTCCTGTTAATTCTGTATAGAGTTGTTCGTATTCGGGAGAATATGAGAAGTCATCAGACAGGGGATACTTTTCAAACACCTTTTCACAGATTGGCAATATTTTTTCTGCAAATGCTTTTGCGTCTCCCTGAGGCACGTCATCTGAGAATTCGTTCCAAATGATATTAATCAGTGTGTCATGCTTAGAAAAATGGAGCCCTTCAAACAATGCTACGTTTGCCATTTCAACAGCAAGAGGGATTGCAAAGCCGTTATCAATTGCATCGGAATAGGCTTGTGAAGCTATTTCTGCGCGGACACTAATAAATGTCGTATCATTCACTTTTTCTGGATGGCTCTCTTTGAGGAAAGCGAGGAGAGTTAGTCGGTAATACGCTAACTCCCTGGATTCATTGTCTATGTTCATATCTGTTTATAGCTTCATTCCTTTCGGTTTTTTGGGTTCCTCCTTATTCTGCTTGATTCCCTCTTTTTGCAACGGTGTAATATCTTTGGACTTTGACTTATCCGGGTTCCATTTGAAAAAGTCAAGTTTCGGATCAGTACTATTTACCCGGACATATGCATTATATTCTTGTCCTAATTTGTCTTTTAAACCTTTAATGTAGATAGCATCGCCATTTTTGAGGGTGCTTTGTTGTTTATCGGAGAGTACCACTCCACCAATCTTTCCTGGAATAGAAAAGGTTTTGCTTTGAGTATTTGAGTGGTTTTGCTTTTGTGTTTCATCGAACCGAAACTCAATCCCGCGTTTGTCTGCATTGACCTGTAAGGTTGCATTGAAGTTTTTGCCATTTTTGGAGATCATATTCTCTAGGTAGATGGCTCGTCCTTCAGATAATTTTTGCTTTTGGTTATCGTCTAATTTTATACCCTTGATCTCAGCAGGAATACGGATTTTATCGGCTCGGCAGGCAACCAACTCATTGGTCAGCTTATCTACCGAAACATAAGCAGAGATCGGTTGTCCCTTGATAGGCTCAATTTTAATCAATCGACCAGCGTTGCCGGTGTTAAGCAGATTTTGTTTATCCTCATTAGACAACCGAACATTGAAGAATGGACGATCTAGCTCAGGTTCCTTTCGTATAGCATGGATGCCTACGGTAATATGACCGTCGACCGTCTCACGAAATGAGAGACGGGCCTCTGTGCGAAGTGTAATATCATCAAATTTTGGTGTTATAGGAATAAGTTCCGGAGACTTTTTCCAATTTAGCATTGCCTCCAAAGAACCGCTCTTCTCCAATGTATCACGCGTCACACCCAAACGTTCCAACTGATTCCAATCAATACGGCTCTCATCAAGGGGTTTGAATTCTGGTTTAGTGTTTTCTTGATGTGGAGAAACCTGCTCTTGATTTGCTTCCTTTTGAGTAAAATCTTCGGGTAAAACCCGATAAGAGTCCAACATGCTTTTGTTTGATGGGTTATCTGGATCCTTTAGCATTTCCTGCATCACAATTGAGCTGTTCTCAACCTGATCGGCAGAGACTTTGAAGAATCCGAAATGAGTAGGTTCTTTGTACTGCCTGACAAAGTTGGCCATGAAGTTATCCAAAACATTACCCTGTTTGTCGAGTTTCATAAAATTGGGTTCGTTTTCATTCTTTGGTGGAACTA
>DOVA01000226.1 GCA_003520315.1 Rikenellaceae bacterium
ATTCGTTGTTAAATGTCAAATAAGAACAGATGAACGACAATACACCAATAAAGCGCATCCAAGGAACTATCGCTGGGATCATACCAGTTCTATTGCAATTGTTTCATGACAAATATGATCCACAAAATTTATCAGCAGAACTGACATTACTAAGTCAAGATAAAACTATTTCAAATGCATTTCGTAATTGTCTGTCAGGTGATGATTACGGAACCCTCAAGATTAGTAGTGAAGATAATAATATAGAAATTGTACTTAAGGGTATTAATGGTTGGCGTCATCAAAGGAATAATGCGAAATTGAATATCGAGGGCTATGAATACGGCATTTCGGATGATGAGATCATAAACGCTGAAAACATATTTGCTTTTGTTGAGCTGACCCCCAGCGGGATATTAAGAAAATGGGGTACAACCGAAATGCATTATGACGGAAGTATCAAACATGATGAAGGTTATCCTGAAGATGTAGAGTGGGAATTTCGATTAGGCAAAGGAAAAGCTTTTTCAAGGTATACTTACGAAGAACACACCGTATATGACAATAAAGCAACTATTCAGATAGAACGACCAGCTTTGCATTTCACCATTGATAACAAAAACGAATGTCTAACTACTAAGGAAATAAAAGAGACGATTGAAAAAGAAGTTAGAGACATTTGTTATATACTTTCTCTTTGCTACAGAAAATTAGTTCGCTGGTATGAGTTTGAAATAACAATTTTACAAAAAGAAAAACCCAATATTTCACCTCGAATATCTGGGGTAAGACGCAAAGTCTACCGTGAAACATATCCAGAACGTATGGATGAGTTGATAAACCACAGAACTTTGGTTAATAATGGATTTCGAGACCTTTTAATCAATTATAGAGGCTCAAATCAAGTGGATGCACTTCAAAGATGTATAACTTTTTTGGCTTCTTCTATGGCAACCCATACCATTGAAATTAATTATTTTTTCTCCATTATAGCCTTAGAGGCCTTTTGTGATGCTTTCGTAGAAAGCGTTTCGAACAGTATAAAAATGCCATCAGCAAAATGGAACAAAATTGAAAAAGCATTGAGAGCCACATTAAAAGAACTGTCTGCAGATATAAACCTCTTGCCCTTCATCACTAATGTAACCGCTAAATTGCCCGAGTTGAAGGGAATAACAACATTGGAAAAGATAACGTTTTGTTGCCAGAGACTAAACGTAAAAGTAGATGACCTTTGGAAAAAAGATGGCTTTGAGAATGGACTAAAGAAGGCCCTTGCCCTCAGGAATCAGTTATTCCATAGGGCTTATTTTGAGGATCCATTTTTATTGTATTCAAATAGATTACGTGTACAAATTATTGCAGAAAGACTGTTACTAAAATACCTTAATTGGCCTAACGAAAAGATATGGCGTTGGCACGATCAAGAACTGCGTTGGGCCGTTATAAATGAATAGACACTTAACCTTTCGCTGGTGGGGACGACGAGAAGCGTGCCGTCCCACAGCTTTTCGTTATTTATTCCCCTCCAAGTCTCGAAGCTGCTGACTCTTTTTCTCAATTTCTTTGTCCTTATATTTTACCTCTTTGTCCCAATAATTACTTCCCCATTGAGAACGTGCGTCTCTACGGCGATCCCGATAGTACTCACGGTCATCCTGAAGTTTTTGCAGTTCTTCTCTCTTTTGAGCGATCTCCTCGTCCCTTTTTGACTCTCTGACTGCCCGTTCCACCCCGACCCTATCATACGATGGTCTGTTCACTGACCGTTTTGATTCCGATCTCTCTGTCGCCCGCTTTTGTTTCCGTTCGAATGCCCTGATCTCTTCCGGTGATGAAGGCTGATACCCCTCGCATTCAATTATCTTCACGCCCTTTGGCGGAGGCGAATTGCTGATAACTTTGTGACCATTTTTATCAATCCAGGAACACATTTCCGCCGCCAAGACCACACCGGAAAGACACAAAAATATTATAATGACCGCGATAAAAAGACAGTATTTGAATTTTTTCACAGTCCAATCCTCCTTTTAGCAACATCGACACCCTTACGGAAAAACTGAAATAAAAAAGAGGGAGTCATTTCTGTCTCCCTCTTTTGAATAGCTAAATGAGCGGCAAGCCCGGAGCTTACGGATTATAGATTGTCAATATATTCTGACGCAATTTGCGAATCGGCTCCCCTTTTTCCTTTTCCTTGTATTTATACTGATCGAAGTCTTTGACAATACAACATTTGACATCCCTTGTAGTAAAGTGTAGATTTTAAATCGTATTCAGCAAAAAAAGATAATGGGATGAATTGATACTGACAAATAAATTGGTATTGTGTCCCCAGAATATTGCAGAATATTGCAAATGAATTATGACTGACTTGATTAGTAAAAAGACACGTACTGAGTTCAGAGAGTATTTTGTGGGAACCACCCTCCGCAAGATCTCCGAGGAGTTCGACGCGGCGGATGTGCCATTCGCAAGCGATTATTCGCCACCCGAATCAGGACAACGCCGTTCCCTCGTAGAGCAGTATTACCACGCAGTGGATTTCTCTTCATGGCGTGATGTGCAGAAAGTCTTACGTGTCTACGAGAGCGTCCTGATTGAACTGGAAGAAAGAGTAAAGCAACCTCTTTGGGGAAACAAGGATGATTACACTGAGAAGAAAATTGCTCTCTTGATAAGGTGTCTTGACAGGGACGGTTTTGTTTACTCAGATGGACGGATTTCTGCCTCTGCGCACAATCCAACTGTAGAGGAACTATCAGAGACTGCATCAAACTTTGACAGCAAGATTCTGCGCCAACAGATTGATAGAATTCGAAATGCCATTGAAAACGACCCCGATCTGGCCATAGGAACAGCCAAGGAGCTTGTAGAGACAACCTGTAGGACCATCCTTGCCGACTACGGTATTACTGCGGATACTGGATGGGATGTGACCCGTTTAGTCAAAGAAACCCGTGGTGTTCTGAAGCTGGTACCCGAGGACATCCCTGATAGCGCGAAAGGTGCTGAAACTATCAAGCGTATGCTGAGTAACTTAGGTCAAATCTCACAAGGGATCGCTGAACTCCGTAACCTTTATGGAACTGGTCACGGGAAAGATGGCCAGTTCAAAGGGCTGTCACCACGCCACGCCCGCCTTGTAGCTGGCTGTGCGACAATATTAGCAACCTTTCTTTTTGAAACACATGAGTTCAGGAAAGAAAAGACAATTTAAGGCAAACAAAGGCATTCACTCGGACGTGCTGACGCGTGCCGGTGATTCTTGCCATTAGCAACTTAAGATGATGGGATGAATTGATATTGACAAATTAACTGGTATGATGTCCCCAGGTTTCCTAAAAAAGTAGAAGTCTAACGCTAAATATGGTAAAAGTTCATCTCATGGTGGATTCATTAACAGCCCTTAATAAGGGGAATTCTGTTGTTTAAAGTAAAATATTATGGTCAGCAAACTACCTATAAAATTAAATAAGGAGCCTTTGTTAGACGCGGTTTTCGAAATGCGATTTTCTGCACTTGCTCCTGCCTCCAGCATTTTACCCGGAATTTTTTTTAATAAACTTGATGGCAAAAAAATCATTAGTCAACTTCCTACAGGTGAGTTGCCCAAGCAAATACGAGATACTGACCCCAACTTGCAGTTTGCCCCAATAATACGAATTTTATGGAAAGATTTTGTTCTTTTAATTGGTGACCGAAGCGTTGCGGTAGGCTGCACAATGCCTTATGCTGGATGGGTAAGATTTAAGGAAGCCATTCTTAAAATTGTTAATATCCTTGGTGAGGTTGGTATTATCCAAGTCATTAAACGATACTCACTGAAATATGTGGACTTAATCCCATACAAGAATATAGGGGAGCAGATCGCATCTGTTGATCTCAGTATCCGATTGGGCGATCACTGTTTGGAAAAAGAAAAATTCCAGTTTAGAATTGAGATTGCACAAGATGAATATATTAATGCAATACAAATCATTTCTACGGCAGTAGCAACATTACCAGATAAAAAAATCAAGATGGAAGGACTAATTATTGATATAGATACAATTCACAATGTCAATAACCAAGAATTCATGGATTTTGTATCTGAACTTCAAGAAAAATTGGATAAAATCCACCTTATGAACAAAGTCACGTTTTTCAAGTGCATAACCCCCACTACTCTAAATGCATTGGAGCCTATCTATGAATGATAATTACTACACAGAACAAACTTCTCACACTATTGGTACTATTACAATTGCTGGCATTATTGTTACACAACTGTTATTAACTCCTCCGCTAAACATCCAGCAAAAAGAATTAGATATGTATCTATACAGAAGCAATGTCTACCAATCATCTGCTAGTTCTGCTACCTTTGATCAATTCAGAAACGTTGTAACAGGTGAGTATTATCATGAAATTGACCAGTTTGAGGCTGCTATTTCCGACTTTTATGCTACACTGATTGCTAATCAAGAATTGCTAGGTATAGAATTCGAGAAAGTTCTATACGAGAATCTTTGGAATCTGTATGAAATTTAATCTGGTGTCTTATGGAAATCAATGCAGATACCATACAGGAACAAATTCCCTATTACCTGTCACAAGCATCCAAAGAAAACCTGGTTAAAGCTTTAAAAGAATTTCCTGAAAACACTGTCTATTACACGACTTTGTATCCAACCGAGACCTTGCAGGGGGACGGTTGGTCTGCATTGGGCTTAATCAACTATGAAACAGGGGAGCGTAAAAGAGTCCGGGGAATAATACTCTCCAATAGTTGTGATATTGATCTGGAGAACAAACGGGACATCCCGGTTAAACTGGTGTTTGCTCCCATCATTAAACTTAAAGCCTATGCTAACCTACTCGAACTTGCTAATATCCCAAAGCAAAGCATCGAGGGCAAGTTCAATTCCATCCGTAACCAGAAGGTGAACACCCTCTTTTATCTCCCGCAGGGTGCTGGACTTGACGCTGAATATATCGCCTTGCTTGATGATATTCATTCTGTGCCTCTGCTTGCGTTTACCAACCAAGAAGACCGAACCAAACTATTTACCTTGAGCCAAATCGGTTTCTATCTTTTCCTATTGAAATTATCCGTTCACTTCTGTCGCTTCAGTGAGGCAGTAGTTCGAGATAAAGAATCATAAAAACCAAGACCATTAGAAAGCAAAGTGAACTATTTGCATCCTAATTGGATATTCAAGTTGGCCGATGTTTCGGTTGATAGAAATGGCCCCCCCTTTTGTACTACACTGCCAGCATCAAATAGAATGACTGTGAATTATTTCGAGAAGGATAATATCTTCTGTTTTAATTGCGGATCGGCTCCCCTTTTTCCTTTTCCTCGTACTTATACTGATCGAAGTCCGTGACAATACAACATTTGACATCTCTTGCAGCAAGGTGTAAATTCTGAATCGTATTCAACAAAAAGATGATGGGATGAATTGATATTGACAAATAAATTNNATAAATTTGTATTGTGTCCCCGGAATTCCCCGATAAATTAATTGGTATGGTGTCCCCGGAATATTGTTTGCCTATAGAATATTAGAAAGTTGCATTGAAGTAAAGTAGGTTAGTTAATGGCTATGCAACCTAACTTAGACTGGTATGCGAGTATCAGTAAGCAGCACGGATTAAGCCCCCGTTGCCCTTTTGCCTCCGTCTACCTATGCCCGCGTTTCTATCAAAGTTTGTCGCTCTTGGGAGAAGCAGGAAGTACA
>DOVA01000211.1 GCA_003520315.1 Rikenellaceae bacterium
GAGCCAACAACTTGAACAAGTTAAAGCGCTGACACAATTACGTGAAAAGGCGCGTCTGGGAGGTGGTCAAAAAAGGATCGACTCACAACACTCAAAAGGGAAATTTACCGCTCGTGAAAGAATAGCAATGCTGCTCGACGAAGGAAGTTTCGAGGAGTTTGATATGTTTGTAACACACCGATGCACCAATTTCGGAATGGAAAAAGAGAGATTCCTGGGAGATGGAGTTGTAACAGGATTTGGGACTATAGATGGAAGGCTGGTTTACGTTTTTGCCCAAGATTTTACTGTTTTTGGGGGATCACTTTCAGAAAGTTTTGCAATGAAGATCTGCAAAATTATGGATCAGGCAATGAAGATGGGGGCACCTGTTATCGGGCTTAACGATTCAGGAGGAGCAAGAATCCAGGAAGGGGTCAATGCTCTTGCCGGTTATGCCGAAATTTTCCAGCGAAATATTCTGGCTTCAGGCGTCATTCCTCAGATTTCTGCTATTTTTGGTCCATGTGCCGGGGGAGCAGTTTACTCACCGGCTCTGACTGACTTCAATATAATGACAAAAGGCACAAGTTATATGTTCCTTACAGGTCCTAAAGTTGTCAAAACTGTTACAGGTGAAGATGTCACTCAAGAAGAGCTTGGAGGTGCATCTGTTCACTCGAGCAAAAGCGGTGTTGCACATTTTGCAGTAAACAGCGAAGAAGAGGGAATTCAAGNNTCAAGTTATTCGTGATTTACTTGGCTATCTGCCACAAAATAATCTTGAGGATCCACCTATGACTGAAAATACTGATCCTATAGACAGACTTGAAGATTCATTGAATGAAATAATTCCTGACAGCCCCAACAAACCATACGATATGTATGAAGTCATTGGATATATTGTAGATAATGGCAAGTTCCTCGAAGTTCTTAAGGACTATGCAACTAATATAATAGTTGGTTTTGCAAGATTTAACGGCGCATCTGTCGGTATTGTGGCAAATCAGCCTAAAGTTCTTGCCGGTGTACTTGACATTAATGCATCCCGAAAGGCAGCACGTTTTGTTCGCTTTTGCGATGCATTTAATATTCCACTTGTTACACTTGTAGATGTGCCTGGATTTCTTCCAGGCACTCAACAGGAATATGGTGGCATTATTCTTCATGGAGCTAAATTGCTTTATGCATATGGAGAGGCAACAGTTCCAAAAATCACTGTTACTTTGAGAAAATCGTATGGGGGCGCATATTGTGTAATGAGCAGCAAGCATTTGAGAGGTGATATAAATTATGCATGGCCATCTGCCGAAATTGCAGTTATGGGTCCTTCAGGAGCTATCGAGGTATTGTACGGCAAGGAAATGGCAACAGCAGAAAATCCCGAGAAATTTGCTGCAGAAAAAGAGGCAGAATATAGAGAAGCATTTGCTAACCCTTACAATGCAGCACGCTATGGTTACATAGATGACGTCATAGAACCACGTAATACCCGCTTCAGGATTATCCGTGCTCTTCAACAGTTGACAACGAAAAAACTGACCAATCCTCCAAAGAAGCATGATAATCTTCCACTCTAATTAACAAATCAGCACAATATGAGAATAATATCAAAAGTATTTCTGTTGCTTGGATTTATGTCTATCACTTTGACACTTGGAGCGCAAAGCCAGAGTGACATCCGTATAAATGAATTTCTTGTGCACAATACAAATGATTTTGAAGATGATTTTGGACATAAAAATGGATGGATAGAGCTCTTCAATTCGTCCTATGGCACTGTCAATATTGGTGGATGCTATTTGACAAATGATCCTTCAAATCTCACAAAATACATAATCCCAAAAGGTGACGTTCTTACAAAAATTCAACCTAGACAACACGTGCTCTTATGGGCTGATAATGAACCTTTTAGGGGCACATTCCATATCAATTTCAAACTTGAAGATTCTCAAGAGATTCTGTTTGTTGCCTCAGATGGAAAAACAATAATCGATCGAGTAAAGATACCTCATGATCTACTTGACACTAATGTTTCTTATGGAAGAACATATGACGGAGTTGGTTCGACCGACGGATCAGAAGGCTGGCAGGTTATGAAAAGAACATCACCAAGTACAAACAATTCAGGTGTAGATGACGTACCAAAAAGTGTTTTGGTGAAGAAAGCTGATCCTTATGGCATAATAATGTCTATCACAGCCATGTCTGTGGTTTTTATTGCGCTTATTCTTCTTTACATCATTTTCAAACAAGTTGGCAATTATCACATTAAGAAAAGTCGTGACAGATCTTTGGTATCACTGAGTGATAGTGACAAGCCAAAAGCCACTAATGTCTCAGCCGAGATTTATGCAGCAATCGCAGCAGCGCTTCATTCTTACCTTCGAGGCAATGAAACCCACGATGTTGAAAATACAGTACTTACAATTTCAAGGGTTACAAAAAATTATTCACCTTGGAGTTCTAAAATTTATACACTTCGTAAAACACCTCAAAAAAAATGAAAAATTTTAAAAAGATATGAAAGAATATAAATTAAAAATTAATGGAAATGCCTACTCAGTGACTGTTTCCGATATCGAGGAGAATCTTGCCGAAGTAGAGGTAAACGGCATACCTTTTAAAGTTGAGTTTGAAAATCCGATTAAAAAAAATATAGTCACTCCTCCTAAAACCTTATCTTCTGTAGTTTCACCATCTTCCACAGTTCAAAAACCTTCTGTTCAAGTGACTCCTCCTTCTTCTTCAACAGTAATTAATGTTACATCTCCTCTTCCCGGAATTATTCTGGAAGTTGCAGTCAAAGAAGGTGATATTGTTAAAAAGGGGCAGAAACTGATTGTTCTTGAAGCGATGAAAATGGAGAATGTTATTGAAG
>DOVA01000116.1 GCA_003520315.1 Rikenellaceae bacterium
TATCATATGCCCATCCGTCACCTCCAACTATCCATTGAGAGCGAACAACCAGAAAATCTTTCAAAGTGGTCAGTTCTTTGCAAATGTCACAATTGCAAGATGTGATTAAAGGCACAAGCTTATCGGCAATCTCTCTTGTAGCTGCAGGGTCATTGCGTTTGGAGAGCCACTCGCCAAATAACATTTTTGTTTCTGCAGAACATTTATCGCATTCGAGTCCATCTGCCATAAGTTTTGCAATCCTGTCACGAACTCTTTCTGAACCAAGTCTCATCCCTAAACCAAATTCAGCATTATCTTCAAACAAAGAATTTGCCCAGGATGGACCATATCCATCCTTGTTTGTGGTATATGGTGAAGAAGGGAAAGAGCCGCTGTATATTGATGAGCAACCTGTTGCATTTGCAACCATCATCCTGTCACCAAAAAGCTGGGATATAGCCTTCAGATAAGGAGTTTCTCCACAACCGGCACAAGCTCCGGAAAATTCGAATAATGGTTGAGAAAACATGAGATTCTTGACATTCTGTGTCTTTGGCTGTATTGTGTCCTTATATCCAACAACCGAATTAAGGTAGTCAAAGTTGCTCTGTTCATGAAGCTGTGTTTCAAGAGGCTTCATTATTATGGCTTGATTTTTTGCTGGGCATATATCAACGCAGTTTCCGCAGCCTGTACAATCCATCACAGACACCTGTATTGTGAAGCTGTATGCTTTGAATGGACCATTACCGGTAAGTTTCTTAATACCTTTTGGAGCATTAGCCTGTTCCTCCTCACTCATCAAAAATGGCCGTATTGCAGCATGAGGACAAACATAGGCACATTGGTTACATTGTATACAGTTTTCACTTTGCCATTCTGGCACATTGACAGCAATACCTCTTTTTTCATATGCAGCAGTTCCGGCAGGAATAGTACCATCTTCCAAATTGAGGAATGCACTTACAGGAAGATCATTGCCATTTTGTGCATTTACAGGGTCTGCAACATTTCTTACCCAGTCAGGTGCAAGCCTGTCATAGTTAGAAGGACGGAATTTGGCGGTCAGATTCTTCCACTCACAAGGGATATCTACCTGAACGTATTCTGCACCTCTGTCAATAGCGTCGTAGTTCATTTTCAAAATTGCCTCACCCTTTCTTCCATATGATTTTTCGACAGCCTTTTTCATCTCTTTAACTGCTTGATCGTAAGGGATTATATTTGTAATCTTGAAGAATGCTGACTGAAGAATTGTATTTGTTCTATTGCCCAAACCTATTTCTTCGGCAATATTTGTAGCATTGATAATGTAAAGTTTCAGATCTTTCTTAGCTATTGTGGCTTTAATATAATCTGGAAGCTTTTCCTTGGTTTCCTCTACAGACCACAAGGTGTTCAGGAGAAGAGTGCCTCCTTTCTTGATGCCCTTGAGAATATCATATTTGTGAAGATAAGAAGTAACATGACAGGCAACAAAATCAGGAGTTGAAACAAGATAAGGCGATTGAATCGGAGAATCGCCAAATCTTAAGTGTGAACAAGTATACCCTCCGGATTTTTTTGAGTCATAGTCAAAATATGCCTGAACATACTTTGGAGTTGTTTCACCAATGATTTTTATTGTATTTTTATTAGCTCCTACTGTACCATCTGAACCAAGGCCATAGAATTTACATTCCTTTACACCTGATTTGGCAAGACTGATTTCCTCCTTGACAGGTAAAGATTTGAAGCTGATATCATCTACGATACCGATAGTAAAGCCGTTTTTAGGTTCTTTGAGTTTAAGATTTTCAAAAACAGAAAGTATTTGAGCAGGACTTGTATCTTTAGAAGAGAGTCCGTAACGACCGCCAATAATCAAAGGCATTTTGACACCTTGGTCTGCAATCACAGATTTGATGTCGAGGTAGAGAGGTTCTCCTGTCGAACCCGGTTCTTCAGTTCTGTCCAGTACGGCTATCTTTTTAACGCTCTTAGGTAAAGCACGGAAGAAATATTTAGCAGAGAATGGCCTGTAAAGACGAACTGTGAGAAGGCCAACTTTTTCTCCTTTTTCAGTCAGATAATCGACTGATTCTTTAATGGTTTCACAAACTGACCCCATTGCTATTATAATATTTTCAGCTTCAGGATCTCCATAATAGTCAAAAGGCAAATAATGTCTTCCGGTCAACTCGCTTATCTCGCCCATATATCTGGCAACTATGTCGGGGACAGCATCATAAAACGGGTTGCAAGCTTCTCTTGCCTGGAAGAAAACATCAGGATTTTGTGCAGTACCTCTTGTTACAGGCCTAACAGGATTGAGAGCTTTGTTTCTAAAAGCTATCAGAGATTTTTCACTTATCATTGCCTTTAATGCCTCTTGGTCGAGCATTTCAATTTTCTGGATTTCATGTGAAGTTCTGAACCCGTCAAAGAAATGTACAAAAGGTATTTTAGACTTTAGAGTAGAGAGATGTGCTACAGCGCCAAGATCCATGATTTCCTGGACACTGCTTGATGCTATCATTGCAAAACCTGTCTGTCGGGTAGCCATCACATCAGAATGATCTCCAAAAATTGACAGAGCATGTGTCGCCAATGTTCT
>DOVA01000129.1 GCA_003520315.1 Rikenellaceae bacterium
CTATAATATTCTCTTATATTGTTGTATGTAAGTTCATAATTAACACGTCCGTATCCATAATTATCGTCACAAATCACCAATTTTCTGCTATCTAGATACTCAGCATCAATCCCTACATCCTTGATAGCTTCGCTAATAATATAAGCAGAGAGTCTTTCACCATAACTCATCACCAGATCAAGGGTTTTGGCAGACAATTCCTTTATCAGTACTACTCCATGCAATATATCCGACAACTCTTTCAAGCTCATCATAGTATTTGTCAGAATGTGACTTTGGTTTCTTATCTGTATCAACTCTCTTATGGTATTTAAATGCCTGTCTCTTAATTCCTCAAAAACAGACAAATAACTATTGTCACCTGAAGATGCCCGGTTTGCCATCTCAATTAACATATCCGTTACTCCCTGAAATGCCGAAAATACAACCGTAATAGCTGAACCATCTCTCTTACAATTTATAATAATTTGAATAACCTCTCTTATTCTTGAGGGGCAGCTTACAGATGATCCTCCAAATTTTAATACTTTCATAGTCGAGCAATTAACAGGGTTATTAATAAAAAACCGGCCTCCTGAATCAAGAAGCCGGTTTCAATTTACCTACAAACTAAAAATTACCAACTTCCATCATACAACATTGTTGTTGTGATTGTTGACATGGATGTTTTACACATAATGACAGAAGTTGAATGTAAAGTTGTCATTTTATCTTTCGAATTATAACTTGACAAATGTAGTGGAAATATTTATTAATGCAAATATTTAAAAAAAAAAATTATCTAATCTTAACAGCAGTTCCTGCCGCAGTAACCATAAGCATTGAAGATCCAACTGTCTCGTAGTCAAGGTCTATAGCAATAACAGCATTGGCTCCGAGTGCTATAGCCTGTGAACACATCTCATTAAGCGCTTCCACTTTTGCCTGTTTGAGTACTCTCTCATAAGAACTAGATCTGCCACCTACAATATCTCTGATCCCAGCGAAGAAATCTTTGACTATATTGGCACCTATAATAGTTTCACCTGATACTAAACCGAGGTACTGATCAATTTCATACCCTTGAATAGTGGATGTTGTTGTCATTAACATTGTGTTGAATTTTAGATTGTTGAATTAAGTTTATTATTGTATTTATTCATGTTGAATATAAAGTGATATAAGATTGATAATTACCTCAACTGCCTTTTCCATACTTTCAGCCGGCACATATTCCAGTTTACCGTGGAAATTGTGACCACCTGCAAATATATTAGGAGATGGAAGTCCCATATATGACAGACGTGCTCCATCGGTACCACCCCTTATTGGTTGGACGTGAGCAGTAATCCCGGCCTTTTTCATGGCTTCAACCGCTTTTTCAACAATATGGTAATGAGGTTCTACCTTTTCCTTCATGTTGTAGTACTGGTCTTTAAGTTCAAGTCTAAAGCGATTGTCTTTGTATTTGCAATTCATAAAATCTGTACAATCCTCAACAAGTTTCTTCTTTTCTTCAAATTTAGCTCTGTCATGATCGCGTATGATGTATTGGATCATTGATTCTTCTACTGTACCACTCATATGAACTATATGTATGAATCCTTCATAGCCCTCTGTCAATTCAGGTCTCTGTTCTACAGGCAGGAGAGAATTAAACTCCGTTGCAAGGAGGATAGAGTTAATCATCTTATTTTTAGCATAACCCGGATGGATATTCCTTCCCTGAATAAATATTTTGGCAGATGCTGCGTTGAAATTTTCATATTCCATCTCTCCAATTTCACCTCCGTCCAAAGTATATGCAAACTCAGCTCCGAAACGGGTTACATCAAATTTATCCACTCCGCGTCCAATCTCTTCGTCAGGAGTAAATGCTATTTTGATCTCTCCATGTTTGAAATCAGGATGAGTAAAGATATATTCCACCGCAGACATTATCTCTGCTACTCCTGCCTTATCATCTGCTCCAAGAAGAGTATTGCCGTCAGAAGTTATGATAGTCTGCCCAATATATTTTTTCAATTCGGGGAATTCGATCGGAGAGAGAACTAAATTTTTTTCTTTGTTAATTACTATCTCGCCACCATCGTAATTGTGAAAAAACTGAGGTTTTATATCTTTACCTGGAGCATCCGGCGAAGTGTCCACATGTGCTATAAAGCCGAGTTTGGGAGCAGTTTCCCCATTATTANNCTATTAAGATTTGAAGGGATGGAGGCCATAACATAGCCGAATTCATCGAGTGAAACATCTTTTACACCCATCTGTTCAAGCTCTTTGACAAGTGTTTTCATGAACTCCACCTGAGAAGGTGTGCTTGGTTGTGTTTCAGAATCTGGATCTGACGTTGTTTCGACTGAGATATAGCGTAAAAATTTGTCTATTACTGATACCATAATTATTAGATCTAAAAGTTTATTAATTATATAAGCACAAGGCTTATTCCCATTACAAACATTCCTGCAACAACTCCCAGAATGGCAATATGGTGTTCCCCATACTTTTCAGCGGTAGGAAGAAGTTCATCAAGAGATATATATACCATAATTCCGGCTATGGCGGCGAAGATAATACCCATAAAATTATCGTGGAAGAGGAATGATAGCAAAAAGTATCCGATTACAGCTCCAACAGGTTCTGCAAGGCCTGATAATGTGGCGTTTGTAAAAGCCTTGGTCTTACTTTTTGTTGCATAGTAAATAGGTACTGCTACGGCAATCCCTTCAGGTATGTTGTGAATTCCGATAGCAACAGCAATACTTAGACCAAGTCCCGGGTCATTTATTGCACTTACGAATGTTGCCATGCCTTCCGGGAAGTTGTGAATTGCAATCACAAGGGCAGACATTATTCCTACTCTCATTAGAGGAGAGCCGTTCTTGGCAGCACCGTTTTCATTAATTGACAAATCCCCGACTTCGTGAGGGTTTTCATAGGACGGTACTAAATTGTCGATAATAGCGATGAGTGCCATACCCCCAAAAAATGCAATCAATGCATACACTAAGCCGGAATTTTCGCCATAAATCTCTCCAAGTCGTGTTCTTGAGTCGTTTAACAGCTCAACCAGAGATATAAAGATCATTACTCCCGCAGAAAAACCAAGCGATGCGGCGAGAAATTTTGAGCTGAATTTTTTGGAAAAAAGAACTATCCCACTACCTATAGAGGTAGCGAGACCGGCAAGAAGGGTCAGTATAAATGCATAAATAAGATTGCTGTCCATTTTTTATTTATCATCAACTTTTGCTCTCATGCTGTCCCATGCCAAGTATACAATTATGAGGACATACATTACAAGTGCGAGGAAAGCGGCGGGTTTAGATTCCATCCATTGACGGTTTGTAAGATCAATCCCGCCAAATCGTATTATAGCACTTACAACACCCATTAAGGCTCCACCTGCAATAAAACCGGAAGCAAGAAGAGTCCCTCTCTCTTTTCGCGCATTATTAAGTGCTGCATCCTTACTGCGTGTGGAAACAAACCAAGCAACAGCCCCTCCAACCAGGAGAGGGATATTGAGTTCGATAGGAATAAACATTCCGAGAGAAAATGGAAGAGCCGGAATCTTGAAGAGAGTAAGAACAATAGCTATCAACGCGCCAATACCATACAAGAGCCATGGAGCACCTCCACCCGACATTAAAGGTTCAATGACTGCAGCCATGGCATTTGCCTGAGGTGCTACAAGAGCACTATCGCCTGTGAAACCATAGGTTTTGTTGAGGATAATCATAACACCGCCAACTGTGGCTGCTGCAACGAGTGTACCGAGAAATTTCCAGGACTCCTGTTTAATAGGTGTAGAACCGAGCCAATAACCAATCTTGAGGTCAGTAATAAATGCTCCGGAAACAGCGAGTGCAGTACATACAACACCTCCAATCACAAGAGCAGCAGTCATACCTGCTGTACCTGAAAGACCGCAGGCAACCAATATAACAGATGCAAGAATAAGAGTCATGAGTGTCATGCCACTTACTGGATTGGTTCCAACAATAGCAATAGCATTTGCGGCGACAGTAGTAAACAAAAAAGCAATAATGCCGACAACCAGCAACGCTATTATTGCATGTGTAAGATTTGGAACCACTCCAAAATAGAAAAATATAAATGTTATTGCAAGAGTCACCAAAATGCCAATTGCAATAATTTTCATTGGAAGATCTTTCTGAGTCCTCTTAACATTGTTCTTTCCCGAACCGGAACCTTTGATTTCCTTTACTGCAAGGCTAAAGGCCGATTTAATGATGCCTGCGGAATTAATAATGCCTATAATCCCGGCAGTTGCGATACCTCCAATACCGATGTGTCTCGCGTAGGTTTTAAATATTGTCTCAGGCGACATGCTTCCCACAACCTCTGTAATGCCACTATTCATCAAATCAACAATACTTCCTCCAAAAAAGAGGTTCATGAGAGGTATTATGACAAACCAGACCAGAAAGGAACCACAACATATAATAAAAGCATACTTCAGTCCTATTATATACCCTAAACCAAGGACAGCAGCACCAACATTGACCTTAAAAACAAGTTTTACCTTTTCAGCAATTGTCTCTCCAAAAGGGAGAACTCTTGTAGTAAACACCTCTGACCACCAACCAAAAGTAGATACAATAAAATCGTAAATACCACCAATCAAGCCACTTATAAGA